>DASYQW010000033.1 GCA_036005065.1 Candidatus Methylomirabilota bacterium
CGCGCCTGCAACTCCTGGAACAGCCGCACGTTCTCGATGGCGATGACGGCCTGGGCGGCGAAGGTCTTCACCAGCTGGATCTGCTTCTCCGAGAAGGGCCGCACCTCGAGACGCAGGATCGTGATGGCGCCAATCGGGACGCCCTCGCGAAGCAGCGGGATGCCGAGCATCGTCCGGATGCCGTGGCGCTCGAGGGTCGCGCGGATCTCCGGGTACTCGGTCTCGGGTTCGGCGAGGGCATCCGGCACGTGGACGAGCTGTCGGTCGAGCATCGCCCGACCCGAGACCGACCCCCGCGTGATGGCCCGGCTCTTGCCGACGTCCAGGCTCGTCACGAGCGAGCCGTGACGGGCAACCAGCCGCATCCGGTCAGCCTCGACGCGAAAGATGTCGGCGAAACTCGCGTCGCAGAGCTTCGCGGCGCTCTCCACGACCGCGGCCAGCACCGGCTGGATGTCGGTCGGCGAGCTCGAGATGACGCGCAGGATCTCGGCGGTCGCCGTCTGCTGCTCCAGGGCCTCGGTCAGCTCCCGCGTCCGCGTCTCGACCTTCTGCTCCAGGTTGGCGTAAGACCCCTGGAGCTCGGCCGCCATGCTGTTGAACTGCTGGGCCAGCGCCTCCAGCTCGTCGCCGGTCCGGACCTCGATCTGCTGGTCCAGCGCGCCGGCGCCGATCCGGGCCGCCCCCGCCTGCAGGGCCCGGATGGGCGTCACCATGCGCCGGGCGAGGAAGAGGCTCGCCAGGACCGACAGCGCGACGCCGAGCAGCACGAGCACGATGGTCCGGTAGATGGAGGTATAGAGCGGCGCGAAGGCTTCCCCGCGCGGCAGATCGACGAACACGAGCCACCCGAGCGGCGCGATCGTCGCCGAGGCCGTCAGGACCTGACGGCCGGAGACGTCGCGGACGATCGTCGCCTCCTCGTCGTCTCCGGTAGACCTCCCGGCCCTGGACCGCGCCGCCTGCACCTGGGCCAGCGAAGAGAGGTCCGTCTTCTGGAGGACCAGGCTGATGTCCGGGTGGGCGATGAGGTGGCCGCGGACGTCCACGACGAACGCGTGCCCCGCCTGGCCGACCTTGATCTGGGAGACCACGTCCCAGATGAACTTGAGGTTGACCTCGGCCACGGTCACGCCGGCATCGTCCCCCCGCCCGGCGATGGAGATGGTGATGTAGGGCTCGGACTCCTTGCGGAAGTAGACGGGGCCGAAGTAGGTCCGGCCGGGCTTGGCCTCGAGGAACTTGGGCTCGCGAGCGAAATCGGCCTGGCTCCCTACCACGTCCATGGCGAGCCGGGACACCTTGAGCTGCTCCCGGCCGGCGCCGTCCAGGAGGCTGATCTCGGTGACGGGCGGGACCTGGCGGAGGAGGCGGAGGAAGTCGAACCGCCGCTGCTCGAGCGTGGCCCGCACCCCGATCTGCGGCTGGCTGGCCCAGCCCACCTGACGCTCGATCTCCTTGATGAACTGCTCGATCTTGGCGGCGGCGGCCAGGGCCTTCTCACGCTGGAGGGCGACCAGGGCGGCCTTGTTCTCCTGGTACGAGAAGTAGATCTCGGTGAGCCCGCTGGCGAGCAGAGCTCCGCTGACCAGGCTCGCGAAGAGCACCACGTACTTGCGGAAGAGCCGGCCCCGGGGCTCACCCGGTGACGCCATCGCACCTCCAGCGGCACAGCGGTCGGCCCATTGTAACGCAAACGGTCACTGGATCACCTCGTCCGCCCGCAGCAGGACCGATCGGGGATCGTCAGTCCGAGCGCCTACACACGACCTCGAGCTCCGTCTCCTTTGCTCATAAGCGCCAGCGAGTTTCCTGGGCGATGATCTTCTGCGGGCTTGCCTTGATCGTCCTGGCCTCGTGGAGCCGCCGCGCGTGGAAGCCTGGCATCGCTGCCTCCGAGTCGGTCGGGCATGACGCTGGCGGGACTCTACGCGCCCGGCCCGGGGGCCGTCAAGGGGACGAACGCCTTGAAACCGGGCGTTGGTCGGCCGTAGACTCAGCCCACCGGGGCCGGCGACCAAGAGGGGAGGTGTCGATGGCCAGTTCGCCCATGGCTGGAAAGGCGCAAACGGTGCTCGGCCCGGTGCCGGCCGACACCGTGTCCGATCCCGCCCGGCTCAAGGCGATCGCCGTCACCGGCTGCTACCTGGAGTACGACCTCTTCGGCCTGGAGACCTCCCACTACCCCATGAGCGACTTCGAGATCCCCTCGGACGCCGAGCGCATGCGGCAAATCCTGTGGCTCATGCAGCAGGGACACGGCCAGCAGGTCCTCATGGCCCACGACATCTGCTTCAAGGTGCGGCTGGTGCGCGATGGCGGGCACGGCTACCGCCACATCCTGCGCCACGTCGTACCGCGCCTCAAGAGAAAGGGACTCGGCGACAAGGATGTGTGGATGCTGATCGCCGAGAACCCGACCCGGGCCGTGACCTTCGCGTGACCTCTTTCGGTTCCCCGGTGGTGGTAGACTGGTCGCTGGAATGGGCAGACGCCTCGGGCGAGTCCCCGTGCTTCTGGCGCTGCTCCTGCTGGGGAGCCTGGCGACACTGCCCTCGCTCGCCCACCTGAGCCCGCCCGATCCGGTCTGGCTTGCGGGCCTCTACGACGAAGGGGATCACGACGACATCGTGGCGGCCATCATCTCCACCGATGCCGCGCTCGCCCTGGCCGCGCCGGCGCCCTTACCCCTTCTGATCGTCCTGGCGGTCTTTGCGCTGTCGAGGCAACGGGATGCGCCGTCGCGCCCGGTCCCCGCCCTGCAGACCCGAAGTCCCCCGGCCCTCTGAGGTTCGCCGCGCCGCCCCCGGGGCGCATGTCTCCGGCGGGCATCCCTGACGTAACCGGCGATTCGTCCTTATCCGGGGTCTCCCTGTCGATGGGGGAGACGCCGGTCCGCGGGCGCGGCCCGCTTCGTCAGGTCGCCCACCGGTCACCCTCGATCCCCTGAACGGGAGGAGGTTCGATGAAGGTAGCGCGTGACATGCTCACGATTCACACCGAACAGAACCAGGAGTTCATCGACATCACCAAGCGCGTGCGCGACGCCGTCGGCCGGTCGGCCATCCAGAGTGGCGTCCTGATCCTGAGCTCGGTCCACACGACCCTGGCGCTCTTCGTGAACGAGTTTCAGTCCGCACTCATTCATGATCTCGGGATTCTCCTCCAGACGCTCGTTCCGCGCCGGGCCGGTTACCGTCATGACGATCCCCGCTACTCCGACTGCGACCGTGGCAACGCGCACGCTCACCTCCGGTCCATGCTGCTCGGCCGCAGCGTCGCCCTGGCGATCGACGGCGGCGAACTGGCGCTCGGGCAGTTCGAGAGCCTCATCGTCGCCGAGCTCGATGGCCCGCGGACCCGACGCATCGCGGTGCAGATCATCGGCGAATGACGCAGGGCACCCCGGCATCGTGCTCCCACCCGGCGGGAGTAAAGGAGGCCGCCATGTTCGGTCTGGGCTCGCAGGAGCTGTTGGTAATCCTGGTCATCTGTCTACTGCTGTTCGGAGCGCAAAAGCTCCCGGAGCTCGCGCGCGGGCTCGGCCGGAGCGTGTCCGAGTTCAAGAAGGGCACGCTCGAGCCCGACCCTGAGAAGAAGCCGCCCGAGGACGAGAAGGGCGCGTGATCGGGGGACGGCGGCGACGCGCGGAACTATCGGGCTCGGGTCTTCGAGTCGGGGCCGCCCCGGCGCCTGGCGCTGGTCATGGCGGAGTGGGGCGACCTCGACTCGCCGAGACTCATCGCCAGTCGTCGAGGATGAAGTCGTCCTCCCGCTCGTATTCGTCGTGCCGGCCCCGCTTCATCCGGATCATCAGCATGTCCATCTGGTAGCCCGAGGCCAGGAGCGTCTGGTAGGCGCGCCAGTATGTCGTGTACACCGGCGCGATGACACGCTGGCAGCCGGCGGCGACGCCGAACTCCTCGCAAGCGGTCAGGAGCTGGGCGAAGTGCTCCGGGCGACGGCGAGCGGGATCGATCGCCGCGTACTTGATGTAGAGGGCGCCGTGCGGCGCCTCGGAGTCACCTGGCGTGTGGCAGATCGCGAAGCCGACGATGGCCCGGTCCTTCTCCAGCACGAGAGTGTCTCCGAGGGCCAGCCCACTGACGATCTCGATCTCCTTCGTCAGGTCGAGCCCCCGGTAGAACTTGCCGGTGAGGGCGCGGAGCCGCCCCAGTAGACCCTTCTTCTTGCTCTCCTCGTAGGCGGAAAACCGATGCACCTGGAGCGCTCCCCGCAGGGGCTTGGGGGCCGCCGGCTGGGATTCGCGGCGTTCGAGGGACCTTCCGGTGATGGCCACCAGCGCCTTCGGCCGGAACCCGAACTTCTGGTAGAGGACGAGGTGCTTGGGGCTGTAGGGGTAGGACACGACCCCCTGCAAGGTCACATGGTTCTCGTCGAAGAAGACCTGGGCCGCCTTGATCAGGCTCTGGGCGATCTTCTGGTTCTGATACGGGGTCAGCACGGCCACCGGGCCGAACAACCCCACGCTCCCCCAGCAGACGGCGATCGAGGCGCCGACGATCTTGGTCTCGTTCTCCTCGGCGACGTAGCAGCCCCACGGCTCCATGAGCCATCGATGGTGGACGTACTGGGCGCCTCCGAAGACCTGTCGCGGCCGCGAGCCGAGCTGGCGCTCGTAGAAGTCGGCAAAGGCCGACTCGACGACCTCCCGGATCCTGGACAGGTCGCCCTTGCGAACGCGTCGCACCTTGATCACGTCGTCGCCCCTCCCGAGCTCGCCGTGCCCTTCGGCCCCCGACCGGCGCTCACGCGCGCTTGCGCACTTCGACGCCCGCCAGGCTCTCGAGCAAGGTGATGATCCCCGAATGGTCCAGCCCGCCGCCGCCGCGAACCCGGAGGGCGTTGAACAGCTCCTGCACGACGGCCGTCGTCGGAATCGGCACTCCGAGGGCGCGGGCCGACTCCATGATCAGTCCCAGGTCCTTGTAGTGGAGGTCGATCTTGAAGCCCGGCTTGAACTCATGGGCGAGGTAGTTCGGCGTCTTCTGCTCGAGGCAGCGGGAGTTCGCCAGCCCGCCCCCCAGGGCCTTCAGGGTGAGCTCGATGTCCAGCCCGGCCTTGGCGGCGAGGGTGAGGGCCTCGGCGAGCGCCGTCAGGTTCACGGCGACGATGATCTGGTTGGCGAGCTTCGTGAAGCCGCCGGAGCCGAGCGGGCCCAGGTGCGTGATCGTCTTGCCCATGGCCTGAAAGATCGGCAGGACCTCCTGGAACAGCGTCGCCTCCCCGCCCACCATGATCGACAGCGTTCCGTCGATCGCCCCCTTCTCACCTCCCGACACGGGGGCGTCGAGCATGCGCACCCCCTTTCGGGACAGGGCCGCTCCCACCTTCTGCGAAACGATCGGCGAAATCGTGGACATGTCCACCACGATCTGCCCCGAGCGGGCACCTTCGATGAGCCCCTGGGGCCCGAGCGCGACGAGCTCGACGTCGGGGGAGTTCGGAAGCATCAGGATGACGATCGGGGCCTCGCGGGCCACGGCCTCCGGCGCGCCGGCCGCCTTGGCGCCGAGGCCGACCAGCTCCTGGACGGCCCCCTGGCTCCGGTTGTGCACGATTAGGGGATGCCCGGCTTTCAGGAGGTTCTTGGCCATGGGGCGGCCCATGATCCCGAGACCGATGAAACCGATGGGTCCCTGCATCTTCTCGCCTCCTGGCTGGGAAGTTCCGAGGCAGGCCACGCGCGGGGATAGCGCGGCGCGGGTCGACGCCCGATTATCCCCAGGCCTCAAGAGAGCGTCAAGGTGGCATTTCCGGGGTTCCCCCAGGGGAGGCGTCTCCCCAACAAAGGGGTTGGCCGCCATGGCCGAAGGGCTTACAATGAATTAACTTCCCTCGAAGGCTTCGGCGCTCGCGGCTGGCCGGGACGGGGCGCCGCCGGCAGGATTGACGTGGCGAACGTACCCGTTTCCGGCCGCCTGTCAGCTGGGCCGCCGAGGCCCGCGGCAGCTCGGGGCCTCCCCGCCTGCCGCGTCCGGCTCGTGACCGCGCAGTCCTTCCGCTCCGTTCTCCGGAGCTGATCACAGTGGCGTCCGCGGTCACCCCATCGGCCCGGATTCTCATCATCGATGACGATGCCGGAATGTGTCAGGCGCTGGAGGACGTGCTGCGTCTCCGGGGGCACGCGGTCCAGGCCGTCCGGCGCGGAAAGGCGGGACTCGAGCGGCTGCAGACGAATCCCGTGGATGCCGCGATCGTCGACATCCGGCTTCCGGATATTTCCGGACTCGCGCTGCTGGATGCCATCAAGACGGCCTCGCCCGACACCGAGGTGATCTTCATCACCGGGCACGCCTCGCTCGCCAGCGCCCTTCAGGCCATCAACGGCTCCGCCTTCGCGTACCTCGTGAAGCCGTTCGAGCTGGAGCATTTCCTGGCCACGGTCGACAAGGCCCTGGAGCGGCGACGGCTCGGCCGGGCGCTCCGCGAGTCCGAAGAGCGCTACCGGCTCATCACCGAAAACACGACGGACGCCATGTTTCTGTTCGATCTCGACGGCCACGTCCTCTTCTCCAACCGGCGAGCCGAGGAGCTCACCGGCCGCCGCCGGGAGGAGCTGCGCGGCCGGGCCATCTGGTCGATCCTCAGTCCCCCGGGCCCGGAGCCGGGCGACACCACCGGGCTGGAGGTGGCCGGGGCCTTCGAAACCCCCCTGCTCTCGACGGGGGGCCCGGTGGTCTGGGTCGAGGCGACCTTCAGCCGCGTGGTGAAAGACGGCCGGGTCGTCGGGCACCTCGCCGTCGCCCGCGACATCACCGCGCAGAAGCGCGGCGAAGCGGAGCTCGAGCGGCAGCGCGACGCGCTGATGCAAGCCGAAAAAGTCGCGGCCATGGGCGCCCTGCTGGCCGGGGTGGCGCACGAGATCAACAACCCCCTGGCGGTCATCATGGCCGAGACGGAGCTGATGCAATTCGAAACCGAAGACAAGGCGCTGGCCCGTCGGCTCGACCGGGTGGCGACGGCTGCCGAGCGGTGCGCCCGCACCGTCAAGGGATTCCTCGCGCTGGCCCGACAGCGTCCGCCGGAGCGCCAGGCCGTCCGCCTCAACCACGTCGTGCGCGAAGCGCTGGAGCTCCTGAACTACGCCCTGCGCGTCGATGACGTCGTGGTCACCCTCGACCTCGGTCACCAGCTCCCGGTGCTCTGGGCCGATCCGCACCAGCTCCATCAGGTGCTGGTGAACCTCATCGCCAACGCCCACCAGGCGATGCGGGACGCGCCGCTGCCCCGGCAGCTCCGCCTCACGACCTCCTTCGATCCCGAGGCGGGGCGGGTCTCGGTCGCGGTCGCGGACACCGGCCCGGGCATCCCGCCGGCCGTCCAGGCCCGGATCTTCGACCCCTTCTTCACCACCCGGCCTCCGGGGCAGGGCACGGGCCTGGGACTCGCGATCTGTCGGGCCATCGTCCAGGCGCACGACGGCAGCCTGCTCCTTCAGAGCCAGCCGGGGCACGGCGCCGTCTTCCGGGTGGACCTCCCGGTGGTCGCGCCGCCCGCCGCGCTCTCCGCCGACGGCGTCGAGCCGGTGCCGCGCCCGGCGCACCGGTGGGCGATCCTCGTCGTGGACGACGAGCCGGAGATCACCGACACGCTGGCCGACATGCTGTCACGGGACGGCCACCACGTCGAGACGGCCCCCAATGGCGCCATCGCGCTCGACAAGCTGAGTCGCCGCCGCTATGACCTGATCCTCAGCGACATCAAGATGCCGGAGCTCGATGGGCCGGGACTCTACCGGGAGATCGCCCGCCGCCATCCTGGCCTCGAGCGCCGGATGGTTTTCCTCACCGGCGACGTGTTCAGCCCGGTGACTCAAGGCTTCCTGCAGCGGACCAAGGTCGCCTTCGTGACCAAGCCCTTCGCCGGCGAGGAGCTCCAGCGCATCCTTCACCAGATTCTCGGTCCGTCCCCGTCGGGAGGCTAGCCGGGATCACTCCCTGAGGCCCGCCGGTCGACGCCGAGCGGCCCGGTACCGAGAGACTCCGCGACAGTCCGGTCGGCCTGTGTTATTGTTCGGGGCGCCCGCGGAGGCACCCGTATGCTTCACATGATCGAGCCCAATCCGGCATCCGCCATCGATCCGGATTCCGCGCGCGTGCCGTGGCCGCTCACACCGGGAACGGTGGAGCGCTGGGAGCCCGCGCCACTGGCGATCGACCCGTGGCTCGTTCTCCGGCTGTCGGGTCATCGACGGCGCGACACGGTACCGCCGCCGATCTGGGAGGCGGCGCGGCGCATGGCCGAGCGGGCCGCGCAGCTCGTGGAGCCGCGCGCGGTGGTCCGCGTGAGCCGCGTGGCCGCCACCGGGTCGGACGCGGCTCGGCGGGTGGACGGCTTCGCGTTCTCCGGGCGCGCCGTGGCCACCCTGCTGGCCGGCTGCCCGAGCGCGGTCGCCTTTGTCCTGACGCTCGGCCCCCGGCTGGAGGCCGAGACGGCGTCGCTCGGCGAGCGCCGCGAGCTGCTCGAGGCCTTCTTGCTCGACACCGCCGGGTGGGCGGCCATCGAAACCGCCGCCCGGGACCTGCGCCTCGGCCTGGCGGCGCGGGCCCGCTCCCGGGGCTGGCGCCTCACGCATCGACTCGCCCCCGGGTATCTCGACTGGCCGCTCGACGAGCAGCGGGCCTTGCTCGGCCTGGTCGGCGACGCCGCCGGCTCGGTGCAGCTCTCCGAGCACGGCGTCCTCATCCCGTTCAAGTCGATCAGCGGGCTCTTCGGGCTCGCCCCGGCCCGAGCCGCCGCATCATGAGCACGAGCGTCGTCACCATCGACGAGATCCATCTGGGCGGTGCCCCGGACCGTGCCCGCGAGCTCGAGTACTGCCGCGTGCTGGAAGAAGGCCACATCCTGCTGTTTCCCCGGACGCCCTTCGAGCTACCCGAGGCGGACCGGGCGTTCCTCTTGAGCCAGCGGCAGACCGACGCCCGCTACCACAAGAACATCGCCTACCGGCCGCATCGAGACCGGGTCACCGGGGTGGCGAGCCGCCGCGTCGAGGACGTGGAGACGCTCCGGCGCATCTTCCGCGACTACTCCCGCCGCGTGGTCGCCTTCGCCGGCGAGCTGTTCCCGACCTATGCGCGCCGCTGGCGGATCGATTTCGCGAGCTTCCGCCCGCAGGAGGAGGCCGGGCGCCGCCTCTCCCAGCGCGCCCGCAACGACCTGGTGCACGTGGACTCCTTCCCGACCCGCCCGAGCATGGGGGACCGGCTCCTCCGCGTGTTCACGAACATCAATCCCGCCGCTCCCCGCGTCTGGCTCACCGGTGGCACGCTCGAGGAGCTGGCGGCGCGCTTTGCCACGTCGTCGGGTCTGCTGGAGCGCGCCCGGCGGGGCGGGCTCGGACGGCGCCTGCGTGGGCTCGCCCGCGCCGTGAGGCTGCCGGTGACGATCCGCTCACCCTACGACGACTTCATGCTGAGCTTCCACAACTTCTTGAAGGAGAACGCCGCCTATCAGCAAGAGGACGCGAAGACGCGGCTCGTCTTCCCCCCCGGCTCGACCTGGATCGTGTTCACCGACATGGTGAGCCACGCGGTGCTGAGCGGCCAGTTCGCGCTGGAGCAGACGGTCATCGTGGCGCGGGAGTCGCTGGCCCTGCCCGAGAAGGCGCCGATCGCGATCCTCGAGCGGCTCGCGGGCGCCAGGTTGAGCTGACGGAGACGCCGGAACCGAAAAGGAGGCACGATGGCCAAGGGGCTCCTGGAACGGTTGCGAGAGGGCGTGGTCCTGGGCGACGGAGGCTATGTGCTGGAGCTCGAGAAGCGCGGCTACGTCCTGGCCGGCCCGTTCACGCCGGAGTGCACGGTCACGAATCCCGAGGCAGTTCTCGAGCTGAGTCGAGAGTTCGCCGACGCCGGCGCCGAGGTCATCCAGGCGCTGGCGTTCTACGGCGATCGGGAGAAGCTCGCCACCGTCGGCTTCGGCGAGCGGGTGGGCGACATCAACCGGGCCGCCGTCCGGCTGGCCCGCCAGGCCGCCGGCGACCGCGCCCTGGTGGCCGGCAACCTGAGCATGACGTGGCAGTACGAGCCCGAAAGCCCGAAGGCCAGGGATCGGGTCCACGCGCTCCTGGACGAGCAGCTCGGCCACCAGCTGGAGGTGGGGATCGACTTCGTGATCGCCGAGACGTACCTCTACCTCGGCGAGGCCGTGCTGGCCGCCGCCCGAGCCAAGCGGAGCGGGCTGCCGGTGATGGTGACGATGTCCTTCGAGGAAAAGCCGGTCACCCGCGACGGGAAGTCACCCGCCGAGTGCGCCAAGGCGCTGGCCGACGCGGGGGCGGACATCGTCGGCACCAACTGCTGGCGCGGGCCCCAGCACATCCTGCCGATCGTCGAGGAGATGCGGAAGGCCACCAGCGCCCACATCGCCGTCCAGGCCCCGGCCTACCGCACGACGGACGCCACGCCCTTCTTCACCGGCCTCAAGGGGTTCCCCGACGCCATGGAGCCCTACCAGCTCACGCGGTGGGAGATGGCGGAGTACGCGCGGCAAGCCAAGGCGCTCGGAGCGAACTTCATCGGCGCCTGCTGCGGTGCGGTGGCCACCCACATCCGCGAGATGGCCCGCGCGCTCGGAAAGCCGACGCGGGAGCCGTCCCGCTGGAAGCCGGACCCCGGAAAGCCGATGTCGGCGACCGAGTTCTACCGCGACCGCCGCGCCAAGTCCCGGGACTGACCCGCGCGACCAGGCTGCCGCGCGGCCCTGTGGCCGGCCACGAGACGAGACCCATGGAACTCGCACCGATCAAGATGCAGAGCTACGAGCTGCCCACGGTGATCAAGCACGGGGTGGGCGCCCTGGCCACGCTCGGCGAGGAAGCCGAGCGCCTCGGTCTGCGCCGCCCGCTGGTCGTGACCGACAAGGGCATGCGAGCCACCGGCCACGTGGATCGGGCGGCAGGCTTCCTCGAGGCCCGGGGGCTCGAGCCGGCCGTCTTCGACGGGGTGGCCGGCAATCCGTCGATCCACCACGTGGCGGCTGGCACCGAAGCCTATCGCGATCACCGCGCCGACGGGGTGGTGGCGCTGGGCGGCGGGTCGTCGATGGACGTGGGGAAAGCCATCGGCGTCGAGGTTGCCCACCACGGCAAGATCCTCGACTACGAGTACGGGCATACGCCGCTCGGCCAGCGCATCCCGCCTCTCGTCTGCGTCCCGACCACCTCCGGCACCGGGAGTGAAGTCACGCTGTGGTCGGTCATCACCGACCCCGCACGCCAGATCAAGTTCAACGTCGGCGGGCCCCTCATCGGTCCTCACCTCGCGCTCATCGACCCGCTCCTCGTGGTCGGCCTCCCGCCCCACCTCACCGCCTTCACCGGGATGGACGCGCTCTCCCACGCGGTGGAGTGCTACACGTGCGCCTACGCCCAGCCGCTCACCGACGCGGTCGCGCTGCTGGCCATGGAATACATCGGCCAGTACCTCCGGATCGCGTACGCCAACGGCCAGGACGTCGAGGCGCGGTACCGGATGGCCATGGCGGCCATGCTAGCGGGGCTGGCCTACGGGTCGGAGTCCGCCGGGGCCGTCCACGCCATGGCCCAGACGTTCGGCGGCGTGTTCGATGTTCACCACGGCTACCTGACCGGGATCATGCTGGCTCCCTGCTCCGAGTACAACCTGCTGGGCAACCCCGAAAAGTACGCGCGGATCGCCCAGGCCCTCGGCGAGGACGTCCGAGGGCTGTCGACGCTGGAGGCCGCGCGGCGCGGCGTCGCGGCCATCGCGGCGCTGGCCCGCGATCTCGAGTTCCCGCCGTTCTGCGAGTTCACCGGGGCGCGGCCGAGCGACATCCCGCGTCTCAGCAAGATGGCCGAGGCCGATCCGCAGACGATCGGCAATCCCCGGATCATCGACGCGCGAGGATACGCGAAGATCTACGCTCGGCTCATGGCCTAACGTTTCGGAGGGGGCCTATGCGGCCCCCTCCGAGACCTCCCCCAGGATCGGTCGCGCCGGCAAAGCCGGCGCTCGGAGCGGTCTACCAGCCCGAGCGACCGGGGCTCACCGGGCGCGGGCCGGCTCCGGGGTATTGCGGTCGGACCGTCCAGTGGTTCCCCTGATGGCGCCGCCTCCCGACCGGCGGGGTATACTGGGCGCGCCGTCGGCCACTCGTCGGTGAGGGAGGGGGAAGCCGCGTGAAGCTGCGGTGTGGGGGACGCGAGGCGGACTGCCGCCTCGTGATCGTCGACAAGGACGGCACCGTCATCGACTTCCCGTCGCTCTGGGTGCCGATCGTCCGGGCGCGAGCCCGCTTCATCGTCGAAGAGGCCGGCGTGAATCCATCGCTCGAGCCCGCGCTGCTGCGCGCCTTCGGCTACGATCCGGATCTCGAGCGCATCGATCCGCGTGGCCCCCTCGCCATCGCGCCGAGGGCCGAGAGCACCGTCATCGGGGCCACGCTGCTCTATGGCGCCCACGTGCCGTGGGAAGACGCGATGGCCGCCGTGCGGCGAGCCTACCGACGCGCCGACGACGCCGTCGATCCGACGCGCACCGCGCGGGCGATCCCCGGGGTGGCCCGGGCCCTTCAGCGCCTCCGGGCCGCGGGAGCCCGGCTGGCGGTGGCGACGACGGACACCACCGCCCAGGCACGACGGGGTCTCGAGGCGCTCGGCGTCACCGAGCTCTTCGACGCGATCCTCGGCGCCGACGGTGTGAGCCTGACCAAGCCGCACCCCGAGATGGTCCTCCGGCTCTGCGAGGGCACCGGTGTAGCTCCCGGCGAGACCGTCGTGGTCGGCGATGCGGTGGCGGACATCCTGATGGGCCGGGAGGCGGGCGCCGCGCTGACGGTCGGCGTCCTGACGGGCGTGACGACCGAAGCGGAGCTGGGCGCTCACGCAGACGTCGTCGTGAGCTCGCTGGCCGACCTCGTCCCCGCGCTGGCTCGAGACTGAGCGATCGTGGACCAACCGCCTTCGCCGGCCTGGTCGGTGCGCGAAGCCTGATGAGACCGAACGACTGAGACCGTGGGCTGGGTGGGCTGGAGCCTGGTGGCCCTGCTCGGCTGGGGTGCGTGGGCGGTGCTGAACAAGCTCGCGCTCCGGACGCTCCAGTGGCCACACCTGATCGTGGCGTCCTGGATGGTCTCCACGATCCTGGTGCTCGTCCTGCTGGCGATCCGCATCGACCCGCGCCCGCTCGCCTCGCGAGACGGAGTCCTGGCGCTCGCCGCCGCGGCGACCAGCCTCATCGCCGTGATCGCGTTCTACCTCGCGATCCGGTCGGGCCCCCTCGCCACGGTCACGCCGCTTTCGTCCCTCTATCCCGCGGTGACGGCGATCCTGGCGGTCGTGTTCCTCCGTGAACATCCCTCGGCCCTCCAGTGGACGGGGGTCGGTGTCGCCATCGCCGCGGGCCTTCTCCTCTCACGGCCGTGAGCATCGCCCGGGGACGCCCCGACCGCGAGGCCCGGCAGCTCGACACCGCGGGGGCGGGAGCCATGCAGGACGGACGGATCCTCGTCATCGACGACGATGCGCTGATCTCCGATTCCTTCCGGATGGCCTTGCAGGTGGAGGGATACACCGTCGGCGCGGCGGCCTCGGCCAAGGAGGCCCTGACCGCGCTCGATCAGGTGGATTGGGACCTCGCCTTCGTCGACCTCGTCCTGCCGGACATGGATGGTCTCGAGCTCCTGCGCGAGCTCAAGACGCGCCGTCCCGACCTCATCGGCGTCGTGATCACGGGACACGGGTCGGGCACGAAAGGGTTCGCCGCTCGCGACGCCGGCGCCTACGCGTTCCTCGAGAAGCCGGGGGACATGACGCCCGCGAAGATCCTCACCGTGGTGGCCAACGCCCTGAAGCACCGGAAGGCGGATCAAGCGCTCGAAGCGTCCCGCCAGCAGGTCGCCATGAGCGAGAAGCTCTCGACCCTCGGCACGCTCGTGTCGGGCGTCGCCCACGAGGTGAGGACGCCCCTCACCTACATCAGCAACAACCTCTACCTCATCCGCCAGGTCCTGGAGCGCACGGCCCCGGCCGCGCCGGCGCTCCAGACCGTCCTCCAGGACGCCCTCGCCTACGCGGCGGCCGCCCAGGAAGGGGTGACCCGCATCGATCGGCTGGTCGACGACCTCCGGCGGCTGGCCAGGCGTGAAGGGGGCGAACCGACCCTGGCCGACCTCCGGGACGTGGTCGCCGTCGCCGTCAACCTCTTCCGGGCCACCCGCCGCGGCCGCGTCGACGTCCGCGCCGACCTCCAGTCGGTCCCCGCCGTGCGCCTGGACGCCGGCCAGATCCAGCAGGTGGTCCTCAACCTCCTCAACAATGCCGCCGAGGCCATGCCCTCGGGGGGAACCGTCCGGGTGACCATCCGCCCCGTCGCGAGCGGGGGCGAGATCGAGGTCGAGGATCACGGGACGGGCATCCCGCCGGAGGTCGAGGCGCGGCTCTTCAACCCGTTCGTCACGACCAAACCCGACGGCACGGGTCTCGGCCTCTCGATCTGCCAGCGCATCGTCGAGGCACACGGAGGCCACATCCGGTACCAGACGGAGGCCGGCGAAGGCACGACCTTCGTCGTCTTCCTGCCCGCCCGGACGGCGGCTCCGTCGGACACCCCCGCCTGAGGCGGCGCTTCAGGCGCCGCCGCTCGCCGCCAGCACGAGGCCGAGCACCAGGCTCACGGCGCCGGCCAGCGCCTGGATGGCCGTGTTGAGCCGGGGAGCGCGGTCCGCGGTCATCGCGAAGGGGAGGCCGATCATCCCGGAGAGCAGGAGCATTCCCGCGGTCGAGCCGATCCCGAAGACGAGGATGTAGCAGAGCCCACCCACCGCCGAGGGAATGGCGGTGAGGGCGAGGAGCATGAGGGCCGCGCTCCCCGCCATCCCGTGGAGCAGCCCGACGAGGAACGGCCGTCCCCCGAGCTCGAGCAGGTGGACGTGGTCCGGCGCCGTGGCCTGCCCGGAGTGCCCGAGGTGGACGTGCAGGTGGCTGTGGGCAGCCCCGTCGTGGCGGTGAGCGTGCCGGTGGAGCACGGTGGCGCTCAGGGACCTGAGCAGGACGTGTCCGCCGAGCAGGATCAGGACCCATCCCACCGCCGTCTCGAGGCCTCGCTCGAGCTCGGGTGACATCGTCAGCTTGAAGGCGAGGACCGCGATCCCCGCCGCCAGCAGCGCCGCCGTGTGGCCCGCGCCCCAGAAGGCGCCCAGGAGACACGAGCGTGCCACGCTCCGATGCCGGCCGACCAGCGTCGACACCGCGGCCACGTGATCCGCGTCCAGCGCGTGGCGGATCCCGAGGAGGAACCCCACGCCGAGAGCGGCCGGCAGCGACGTGTCCATGTGCGTCCCCCGTTCTGTCCGTGATCACCCGAGCCGGATCTGGAGGATTCCGGCGGCCACCAGCGCCTGCGCCGCGATCGCCACGCCGAGGACCGTCACGATCGCCGAGGAGGTCAGCGGGAGCCACCGGGTGACGAGCCGCCCCTCGCCCGGGAGGCGCGCCATCAGCCGCCGCGCGTACACCATGCAGAGACCGATGGCGATGAGGACCGCGGCCAGTCCCACGCTGAAGGCGACGATGAGCAGGAGCCCGAAGCCGACCCGGCGAAGCGCCACCGCGCTCAGCAGGACGACGAGGGCCCCGGGGCACGGCACGAGCCCCCCGGTGATCCCGAGCGCCACCAGCTCGCGAAGGGAGACCGCCTCGGCCGGGTCGTGCGGGTGGCGCGCCCCGCCGTGGGGATGCGCGTGCGCATGGCCGTGGTCGTGCGGGTGGATATGGGTATGGGCATCGTCCCCGCCCGCATACCGCCGGCAGAAAAGGGCGAGTCCCAGCCCGGCGATCGTGAGGCCGGAGAGGACGCCGAGCCAGGGGTAGAGCCGCTCCGGCACGACGTACCGGGACGCGTACAGGGTCACGGCGCCCAGGAGGTAGACGCCCGCGGTGTGCGCGGCGGTCACGACGAGCCCGAGGATGAGGGCGTGCCGCCCGGTGCCCCGCGAGCCCACGAGGTACGCGGCCACGACCGTCTTGCCGTGCCCCGGCTCCAGGGCGTGGACCGCGCCCAGCCCGGCGGCGACCATCAGGGCCAGGGCGACGATCCCGAATCCGAGCCGCGTGTCCGTCAGGAGCTCGGTAAACGCGCTCCGCGGTGTGGCCCGGCGGTTCCCCTCGAGCCGAATCGGCGGCGCGCTCGGCCGGGAGACGGGCTCCGGCTCGCGCGGAGGGCGCGCCGCGATCGGCGGCGCCGCGACGGGACGCCCGGCGTCTGCCGCGTCGGCCAACGCGAGGCCGTCGAGCGGTATTGCGGTGAGCGGGACCGGCCCGGCCGCCGAGAACGTGAGGCGCGCCTCCAGAACCTGGGGCGGGCTGGCCAGGAGATCGGTGGGGTAATCGGTCAGCGCGCGGCTTCGGTCGGTGGCCGGCACCGAGCTCTGCTCGATCGCGACTCCCGGTCCAGTCACGAGGACGATCTCCTTCCACCCCGCGCGGTCCGGGAAGTTTCCATCGCGATAGCGGAGCTCGTGCCGGCCCCCGGGGGCGAGATCATCGAGCGTGGCCCGGTAGAGAACCCCGAGCTTGAGCGTGGGCAGTCCCCCGGCGCCGGGCGGGAAGAGGACCTCGACCCCCTGGCGCGCGAGGGACACGGGCCGGCCGTCGATCTCGAGGACGAGCCCGTCTCTCAAGGCGTCGGCCCGTCGCGGGAGGTAGCTCCCGAGGCTCGGGTGATCGACCTCCGGCACGATACCCGTCTCCTGGACCTCCTGGAAGGTCGGGATCTCCGCCATGTCGATGACGTAGCGCACCTCGATCGCCGACGGCTCGAGGCGGATCCGCGTGTAGTGGCTGATCGAGAAGTTTCCGAGCGGATGCGCGGCGGCCTCGATCGGGGCAATGACGGCGAGGCTCCATGAGAGAACCGCGAGGAGACGGGCCCGCCTCAAGGCCGGCCTTCCCCGAGGGCTTGCAGCGCCCGCGCGGCGGTGTCCGCGTGCAGGAGGTGGAAGTGGGGATTCAGCGCGAGGGCCCGGCCGAGGTGCGCCCGGGCGAGCTCGGTCTGCCCGAGGGCCCGGTAGATGAGACCCGCGTGGAAGTGGAGCTTGGCGTCCTGTGTGTCGAGCCGGAGCGCGGTCGTGATCGGGTCCACGGCGTCCGCCGCCCGCCCGTTCTTCAGGAGGGCCCAGGCCAGGAGATCGGAGGCGTAGACGTCCTGACGGACATCCAGCTCACGCCTGGCCAGCCGGAGCGCCTCGGCGAGGTTCAGCTCGTGATCGGCGTAGAAATAGGCCAGCTCCCGGTTGTAGAGCACCTGGTTCAGCGTGCTGAGCCGGCCGATGTACTCCACCAGCGCGTACTGCTTCTCCGCCTCCTGGCGGCGGCCGATCCGGGCGTAGAGATCCCCCAGGGCGGCCGCGTACTCGGGCAGCGGGACCACGTCGAGCGCCTTCCGGTAGAGCTCGATGGCGTCGGCATGGCGCCCCTGGGCCGCGCGCACGTGGGCGAGCCCGGCCGCCCCGCGATGGTAGCCCGGGTACGTCGCGAGGGCCGCCCGGTACCGCGCCTCCGCGGCCCCGAGCCGGCCGAGGGCGAAGTGCTCGTTGCCGAGCTGCCACTCGGCCCAGGCGAGGCTCTCCGGCGGCTCCGCGCTGGCCCGGCCCGCTTCGATCGCACGCCCGAGGTCGTCGATGGCGCCCTCGGGGTCGCCGGTCAGGCTCCGGAGCCCGGCGCGTCGGCTCAGGGTGTAGAGGTCTCGGCCGAGGCGCATCATCGTCGCGTAGGTCTCGCGGGCTTCGGCATACCGCCCGACCTCCAGGAGGGCGTCGCCGAGGACGCCGTAGGCGTGGCGGTCGCCGGGGTCCAGGGCGAGAGCCCGCCGCGCTTCCCGGGCCGCGCCCTCGAAGTCGTGGCGCGAGTAGAGGACGAAGGCCAGCTGCCGGACGGCTTCGCCGTGCCGCGGGTCGAGCTCGAGAGCCTTCCGGAGCGCCGCCTCCGCCCGACCGAAGTAACCGACATCTCCGGTCGCCCGGGCCTTCTGGATGCACGCGTCCGCCAGCCGGGCCCAGAGCCGCGGGTCGCCCGGCCGTCGCTCGAGCAACCGCTGGTAATGCAGGGCGGCCTGGTCCGCGGAGCTCGCCTGGGCGCCGGATGAGCCGGGGGCGAGTCCACCGCCGATCAAGGCCGACGCGATCAGCATGCCGAGGGATCGAAGCGCCCACATCACCGTCGCCTCCCGCGTGCCGGAGCGGCGGCGGAGGGGGAATCGCCCCCTCCGCCGCCCACCCGGGTTTTAACAGGTGTCCGGATCCGCCTCGTCGCACGCGTTCAGATGCCGGATGTTCCGTCCGTTGTGGGGTGTCGGGAGGAACGGGAACCTGGTGGCGATGCCGTTGGCCGTCACGTGAGAGCCGACGGCGCCGATGTTGAAGTTCACGCCGTCGCTCAGCCGGTTGTGGGGAAAGCCGTCACAGCAGCCGTCGCCGCTCAGCACCCCGGCCACCACCCGCAGGGCGAGGTCGACGACGTCGTCGTTGGGCCGGCGGCCGTTCGGCCAGCCCGCCGGGTCGGGTGTCGGAGCCCCGCTCGGGTTGTGGGCGAGCGGGCCGAGCCGCTTCTGGGCGGCCGGCGGCGTGGGTCGCACGCCGAGGCGGAGCCGCAAGAGCTCCGAGCAGCGGTTGCTCGCCGAGCAGCTCGACGGGTTCTGACCCGGATACTTGAGCAAGGCTCCCACCAGATCGCTCCGTGGCGTCCCCGGTACCGGGATGCCGAAGGCGAGGTTCATGAGGGCGGCCAGCCGCGGGAACTGGTAGTAGCCGAGGAAGGCCGCCTCGGCGGAGGGAGCGGTCGCGTTCCAGCGGTCCTTGTCGCCGGTGCCGATGATCAGCTCGTTCACCAGCGGGTTGGCCATCCGCGCGACCTGGGTCAGCCGCGCGGCCTGCGTGACCGGCTGGCCGGCGGCTTCGGAGTCCTCGGCGTCGGCGCTGGACGGCACCGGCACGAGACGGCTGGTCGAGGCGTACATCCCGATCACGGCGTTCGGGTTGGACGTGATCGCCGAGATCGGGATCTCCAGGGCGATGGTGTTGACGTTGAACCCCGAGAAGTGGTCCCGGCCGAAGGGACTGATCCGGTCGTTGGCGTCCTCGGCGTTCGAGAGGACCGGCGGGTTGCGCCGGAAGTTCAGCGTGTCGAACGTGGCGCCGAGGTCGATGTAGAAGGTCTCGTCCCGCTGGCCGGCGAAGACGCGGCCGCCGTTGGCCAGGGGGTAGACGCCCTTGGCCGCCAGAGCCTCGTAGTTCGGCATCGTGCGCGGGCCGATGTTCGAGGGCACCGCGAACATGGTTCCGCCCCCGAGGTTCCGCGGGGGTCGCCCGGGCCGGAGCTCGGTCACCGTGTACCGCTGGCGGAGACCCAGACCCTCGGACCCCGGCCCGTCGAGAGCCGTGATGGCCGGCGGCAGGCCGGCCACCGGGTCCACGCCAGCGTACGAGACGGGCAGATCCCTGAACGGCGGGCGGATCTCCGTCCGGAAGCTGATCTGGTAGACGATGTCCTGGGCCAGCCCGTCGCGGTTGGTATCGAGGTGGAGCCGATAGGTGACGTCGTCGGAAAAGTTGAAATAGTTCGGGCCCGCGCTGGGCTCCTGGGCCGGGATCACGTTCATGATCAGGACGACCCGGTCCGGATTCTCCCAGCTCCGGAAGAAGTACACGTCGGTGATGTCCGCCGTCGGGTCCAGCGCGATCAACGGGGCCTCACGGTGGCTGGCCGCCCAGGCGACGGGCGCGCTGCTGGCGATCATGAGCGCCGCCAGGATGGCGCCCACGACGCGGAACAGTGGACAGACCTGTCGCGTTCTCATCCTCTGATCCTCCCTGCGAATGCCTCGCGGCGGTGTCAATGCCGTCCCCGGGAGACGGCCGTGGTCGTCCTGCATCCGACCGGTCCTCTGATCCCCATTACGCCGGCCGCCGGCCGGGCGGATTGGCTCCGGCGACCCGCCGTCCCCGCGGGCCGTGCCGCGCGTAGGAGTGGCGATGAGCGCGCTCGCGCGACGCGCGGGAGATTCCGGTTGTCAGCCCTGGGGAGGCCTGGTACACATAGGGCGCCTCGGGTTCGCGGGCGAGATCGTGACACCCAGCGCGCCAGTATCTCCGGAAGGCGTGGCCCTGATCCGCCGGATGGCGGGCGGCGATCGCGATGCGTTCAGTGACTTCTACGATCGGTACGCGCCGCTGGCCTTTGCCCTGATCCGGCGGATCCTGACCTCGGCGGCCGAGGCCGAGGAGGTGCTGCAGGAGCTCTTCTGGCAGGCGTGGACGGAAGCCGGCACCTACGACGTCGCCCGAGGCAGCCCGGAGGCCTGGCTGCTCAACCGGGCCCGCAGCCGCGCCATCGATCGCCTGCGCGCCCTCCGTCGCCGGGGTGAGACCTTCGTCGCGCCCGTGCCGGAGGCGATCGCCCGGGATCCGGCGGGCTCGAGCGCGAACCCTGACCGGCTGGCCGAGGACCGGCGGCTGGTGGAGACAGCCCTGACGCGCCTGAGCGCCCCGCAGCGCCAGGTGATCGAGCTGGCCTTCTACGAAGGGCTGACGCAGGCGGAGATCGCCCTCCGGCTGGGCGAGCCCCTCGGGACGATCAAGACCCGGACCCGGGCCGGCATGGAGCGGCTGCGGGAGCACTTCCGCGCGACCGAGCGCAAGCCGTCATGAGCCACGAGCCCTACGCCGAGCTGGCTGCCGGCTACGCCCTCGGGGCCCTCGACCCCGACGAGCGCTCACAGTTCGAGGCCCACCTTCGGAGCCGCTGCCCGGAGTGCGAGGCGGCCCTCGTCGAGTACGCGGAGGGCCTGGCCACGGTTGCCGCCGAGCTCCCGCAGGTCTCGCCGCCCCCGGCCCTGAAGGCGCGCGTCCTCGAGCGGATCGCGGCCCGGCCGGAACCCGTCCGACAGGCGCCGTCGCGCCGCCGCTGGGGCTGGCCGCTCCTGTGGACCGCCACGCTGGCGGCGGCCGCCGGCGTCCTGGCCTACCTGGCCCTCACGCTCACCGACGTCCAGCGGGAGCTGGCGGTCCGCAGCCACGAGGCGGCCAGCCTCCAGGCCGAGGCGGTCCGCCTCCGCCAGGAGGTCGGCCGGCTCCGCGACGAGGCAGCCGGCCTGCGGGCTGAGGTCGCCCGGCAGCGCACCGTGCTCGCCCTGCTGAGCGCGCCGGACACGCGGGTCGTGGCCCTGGCCGGGCAAGAGCCCAGCCCGAAGGCCCACGGCCGGATGTGGTGGGACGGCGATTCGCGACAGGGATTCTTCGTGACCAGCGGGCTCCCCGCCGTGCCCTCCGGAAAGACGTATCAGCTCTGGGTCATCAGCGGCGGCAAGCCGATCAGCGCGGGGACGTTCACGGTGGACCAGGCCGGAACGAGCACGCTGACGGTCGGCCCGATTCCCGAAGCGACGCAGCCCGACGTCTTCGCCGTGACTCTCGAGCCGGCCGGCGGCCTGCCCGCCCCGTCGGGCCAGATGTACCTCTCCGGGAAAACGACCTAACGTCGGAAGAAGAAGCGGCTGAAGAACCCGCGGTTCCGGGCCACCACCCGGTAACCGGCTTCCACCAGCCACACGAGCGGCCGCCGGGCGAGGAGGCGGGCGAGTCGGGGCCAGCCGATCCGCCCCAGCACGAAGAGCGAGGCGCGGCCCGCGGCGAGCAGGGTCCCATCGGGGGTCAGGACGTGGACGGCGCGAGCGCAGCGCGCGGCCAGCGCGTCACTCATCGGGGGCCGGGGGGCCTCCTGGTAGGGTACCGCCTCGAAGACATGATCCCGGTCCCGTCGCTTGACCCAAGCGACCGCGCGGCGTCAGAGCCCTCAGGCGCCGTCCCAGAAGAGCCAGACTCGCGGCCGCTCCACGCGGGCCTCTTCAGTAGCGGAGGACCCCGCGGGCCAGGAACAGATCGGTGATCGCCTTGAGGTACCGGCCGAACTCCGCCGATTCCTGGACGGCCAGGTGGCGCGGCCGGGGCAGCTCGATGCGGAAGACCCCGTCGACGCGGCCGGGACGGGGGGACATCACCACCACCCGATCCGACAGCAGCACGGCCTCCACGATCGAGTGGGTGATGAAAAGCACCGTCTTCCGCGTCTCGAGCCACAGCCGCTCGATGTCCAGACGCATCTGCTCCCGCGTGAGGGCGTCGAGGGCGCCGAACGGCTCGTCCATCAGGAGGAGCGGTGGGTCGTGGATCAGCGCCCGGCAGATCGCCGTGCGCTGGCGCATCCCGCCGGAGAGCTCGAAGGGATACTTGTCCTCGAACCCGGCGAGTCCGACGGAGTGGAGGAGGGCCCGGGCCTTCGGCCGATAGGTCGCCACGTCGAGGCTGCGGCTCTCGACCTGCAGGAGCACGTTGCGGATCACGGTCCGCCAGTCGAGGAGCACCGGGTTCTGGAACACGATGCCGATGTCGGTCTGCGGCCGCGTCACCGGCCGGCCGGCGAGCCGGACCTCGCCGGTCGACGCCGGGAGGAGCCCGGCGATGATGAGCAGCAGCGTGCTCTTACCGCAGCCGCTCGGCCCCAGGATCGAGACGAACTCGCCCGCCGCGACGTCGAGCGTCACGGCTTCCAGCGCCGCCACGAGGCCGTCCAGCGCGGCGTATGTCTTGGTGACGCCGGCGAGCTGGATCAGCGGCTCGGCCATCTCCTCGCTCATGGGAGGGGGCCTCCACGGCCCCCTCCCAGGCCCACCCCCAGGAGGGGTGGCGGCGGCGGAGCCGCCGCTCGGAGCGGACCACCAGTTCCTTGCGGTTGGGCTTCGCGCTGCGTGCGGTTACTCCGACCGGATCACGGCAGGAACTCGTTCGTGTAGAAGGCCGTGGGCGGCAGGGTCGTCTCGAGCCCGCGGTACTGCTTGAGGATGTCGAGCGTCGCCTGCCAGTCCTCGGGCGGCCCGTAGCCGAGCCGCTTCTGGGGGTTCGCCTTGCTGAAGAGGAGGGAGAGGTCGACGGCGAGCTGGCGGCGCACGATCTCGGCGTCGGCCAGCGGCGCCAGCTTCATGAGCGCCGCCACCGCCGCCTCCGGCTCCCGCATCGCGTCCTCGAACCCCTTGATGCTGGCTGCCACCACCTTGCGGACCAGGTCGGGACGTTCCTTGATCGTGTCCTGGTGGGCCAGGATCACGAAGCCGACCGAGGGCACGCCCAGGTCGCTGAACTTGAGGACGCGCGTCTTGAAGCCCTTCACCTCCATGGCGATCGCCTGGTCATCGGCGCCGCCTAGCAGGGCATCGGCGCGCTTCTCGGTCACCGACGGGATCTTCGCCTTGGGGTCCATGTGGATCAGCTTGATCGAGTCGGCGTTGAGCTTGTTGGCGGCGACCACCGCCGGCCACGTCTGGGTGAGGCCGTCGCCCGGCGTGATGGCGAGCGTCTTGCCTTCCAGGTCCTTGGCGCTGCGGATGTTCCTCTCGTCCAGCGAGACCACCGCATAGGGCAGGACGTTCAGGACGGTGGCCACCGCCTTGACCGGCACGCCCTTGGCCGCGTTCAGCGTGAGGGTCACGCCGTCCGCCCACCCGAAGGTATCCGACTTGTTCCCGATGAGCTGGACCGTCGTCGCCGAGCCACGGCCCTCGCCGATCTCCACGTTCACCCCGGCCTTCTCGAAGTAGCCGCGCTCCTTGGCCAGGGCGAACGGCGCGTGAATCCCGCCCCAGTACCAGTTCATCCGGAACGTCACCTTGTCCTGGGCGGTGGCGCGGCCGGCCTGCAGCACGGCCGCCCCGACGATGGCGATCGCCAGGAGGCCCAGCGCGGTCCAGAGACTGCGTCTCGTCATGGCTTCCTCCTTGATGCGTGTCACAGGCCGCCTTCGGCGCCGAGGGGCCCGCGGCGCGAGATGTGCCAGGGAATGGCGATCCGCTCGAGGAGCGCCATCAGATAGTACAGGACCAGGCCGATGCCTGTCAGCACGACGAGCGTGGCGAAGAGGAGGTCCGTCCGGAGGTCGCCCCCCGCCACCAGCAAGAGGTAGCCGAGCCCGCGGTCCGACCCCACGAACTCGCCGATGATGGCGCCCACGGTGGCCAGCGTGATGGCGACCTTGAGGCCGGCGAAGATGTTGGGCAGAGCGTGCGGCAGGCGGACCTTCACGAACGCCCGCCAGGGCGACAGGCCCATCGAGCGCGTGAGGTAGACGATCTCCTGGTCCAGGGAGCGGAAGCCCACCACGGCGTCGATCACGATGGGGAAGAACGAGAGCAGGAACGTCATGAAGACCTTGGGAAAGAGGCCGAAGCCGAACCAGATGATGAAGAGCGGGGCCAGGGCGATCTTGGGGATGAGCTGGGTGAAGACCAGGACCGGCATCACGCTCCGCTCGACGGCCCGGGAGAAGGCGACGGCCAGCCCGCAGGGGACGCTCACGGCCACGCCCAGCAGGAAGCCCAGGATGATCTCCTGCAGTGTGACGAGGGCGTGCCGGCCGAGGAGGGGGGCGCGCGCGATCAGCTCGCGGGCGGTGTCGAGGGGGGTGGGCAAGAGGTAGCGCGGCACCTCGAGGCCGAGGAGCTGCCAGGCCACCAGGATGGCCGCGAAGGCCAGCGCGGTCTGGAGGTGAGCCTTGAAGCGCGCGGCCGCGCGGCGCGGGGCGCTCTCGGTCATCGCCCCACCCTCGGGCGCCGCATGCGGAGCCTACGCGGGGAGTAAGCCGGCCAGGACCAGCAATTCCCGGATGGTGCGGCGCTCGGCGTCCGCCAGCGGGAGCATGGGCGGCCGGACCGCGGCCGAGCGGAGGACTCCCAGCATCACGAGAGCCTCTTTCATCCGGGGCCGGTAGTCGCGAAGCGGCGGCCCCCACATCATCCGGGCCAGCGGCCCCAGCCGGTCCCAGATCCCGAAGGCGGTGGCGTAGTCGTGCTGCTGGACGGCCTCGAACATCTTCACCTGCAGGTCGAGCGCGATACCGCCGAATCCGATGAGCGCGCCGTGCGCCCCGAGGACGTACGCCTCGCAGAGGAACGTATCGCTCCCGGTGAGGACGGCCAGCGGCTTCGGCGCGCCGCGGAGCGCGCTCAGCGTGTCCACCAGTCGGGGCGCGTCGAAGGTGGACTCCTTCATGGCCGCCACCTGCGGGATCTCGGCCAGGCGGCGGAGCGTCTCGTTCGAGTAGGAGGGACCGATCCCGCGCGCGAACTGGAAGAGCACGAGGGGGAGCCCGGTCGCCTCGCCGATCGCGCGATGGTACTCGTAGGGCATCTGCCACGGGAGGGGCTCGCCCATGAAGGCCGGCACCGGGGGAAAGACCACCAGCCCGTCGGCGCCGGCCTTGCCCAGCGCCTGGCCCTGCGCCACCGCCTCCCGCGTCGAGCCGGCAATGAGGCCGCTCCACAGGGGACACGCCCCGCCGACCGCCTCCCGGGCGACCTCGACGACCCGGAGGCGCTCCTCGACGGTGAGCGCGGGGCCTTCGCCGGCGTCCATGTTCAGGGCGAGGGCGGTCGGGCGTTGGGGGAGGAGCCAGCGGAGGTAGTCGCGAAGCCCCGCCCAGTCGACCTCGAAGTCGTCGGTCAGGGGCAGCACCGGCGCCGGCACGATGCCCCGGATCAGCTCCATGGGCCCTCCCGGGAGGCGCCGGGCCAAGACCCGCCGCCCATGTACTGGCCGAGGAGCGTGATCCGGTCCCCGTCGAGGAGCTCCGAGTCGAGGTCGTGGGACACGCCGAGGACCGCGTTGTTGACCATGACCTCGATGTTGTCGCCGATCTCGCGGCGGCTGCCGGGATCCCACAGCGCGCCGCCGAGATCGGGATGCCGGTCGGTGACCTGGCGCAGCACGCCGCGCACGGTGGTGCCAGGTTTGACTTCCTCGGTCAGGGTCACCTCGCCCGTCCCCGGGCCGCCGACGAAGCGGTTCACCCAGGAGAGCACCTCGACGCGAACCCGGATGGGCTCGCCGGGCTTCCAGCTCACTTGGTTCCCCACACGGCGGGGATCATCCACTCCAGGCCGAGGGCCCGCAGCGTCTCCGGCTTGGGGCGCCCCGTCGGCCGGTCGTACCCCATCCCCTCGTACCAGACGTCCAGCATGTGCTCCCAGTGCTTCTCGACCGTCTGCCCTTTGGCCGGGCCGTCGACCGGCACCGACCCGTAGCGCTTGGAGGGGAACTCCTTGTCGGGGCCGATCCCGCAGCGCAGGTTGAAGGCGCGGAACATGGCGCCGATCCGGCGGCCGAATCGGACGGCGTCGTCCCGGGTGACCTCCCACCCGGTGGCCGCCGACAGCGCCCGGCAGAGGTTCTCGAAGGTGGTCCGCGTCGTGAAGATGCACGCCCCCAGCGAGTCCTCGAAGTGCCGCCGCCCGTTGAGTCCGGCGGTCTGCCGGGCGACCTGCTCGGGGTCGAAGGGATTGATCCGCGCCGGCAGGCCCAGCTCGGTGGGGAAGACCGGCGGCCCCGTCTCCAGCGTGCCGGTCGACCCGGTGCAGGTGTCGAGCAGCTCGTCCCAGCGCGCCCGGTGGTCGTGGCCGCGCGGCGAGGCGTTCTTCCCGGTATAGATCGCGCACTCGGCGGCCGGGCCGCCCAGGCGCTCGGCGGCGATCTTCGTTCCCTCGGCCAGGAGATCGCCGAGCCCCTGGCGGCGGCTCAGGAGGTCGAGAAGGCGATTGGCTCCCTCGGCATCCCCCCAGGTGAGGGGGAAGCCGAGCTGCGCCTCGGTGATGTAGCCCTTTTCCATGCACTCCATCACCCAGCCGCAGAGCCACCCGAACTCGTTGACGTCGACGCAGGCGCGGTCGATCCGGGTGTTGAGCCAGGAGACGGCGACGGGGTCGGTGAGGCCGATCGTCCACCCTGCGCCCGACCAGCCCTCGTACTCCGGCTCGTCCACGATCTGCCCGGCGTACTTCCCCCTCGGCAGCACCTGCATGTGGCAGTGGTGCATGCCGCAGGCGCTGCACTGGTGTCCGCGGTGATCGAAGCCCTGGCGGAGGGCCGGCGCCTCCCACGTCTTCATGTCGACATCCGACGGGGCCACGCTGGTCGTGTAGTTCTTGATCGGCAGCGCCCCGATGCCATGGAGGTTCACCACCCCCGGCAGCGTTCCGTACTCGTAGAGCGTCCGGGCCGCCGGATTCGTCTTGAGGTCGTGGGCGATCTCGTCGGCGGCCGCGATGACCCCGCGCGGATCGGCGGCCCGGAGGGCGTGGGTGCCGCGGACGATGGCCACGGCCTTGAGGCGCTTCTGTCCCATCACCGCGCCGCAGCCGTTCTTGGAGGCGACGTGGCCGTAGTCGCCCTGGATCGCCGCGAAGCGGACGAGATTCTCCCCCGCCGGGCCGATCGAGTAGACACTCAGCATGTGCCCGGCGAGCCCGATCTCCGCGCTCAGGGCGTCCTGGGTCTCCCAGGTGTCCTTGCCGAGGAGATGCGCGGCGTCCCGCACCTCGACCTGGTCGTCGTGGATCAGGAGGTAGACCCACCGCGGGGCCTGCCCCTGCAGGACGATCGCGTCGTACCCCGAGAACTTCAGGTTCGCCCCGAAGAAGCCGTTGGCCTGGGTGGACGTCGCGCCGTTCGTCATGGCGCCCCGGGTGATGACCGTCAGACCGCCGGTGCCCCAGACCGGGAGGCCCGCGAAGGGGCCGGTCGCGAGGACGAGGCGGTTCTCCGGGTGGTCCCATCCGACCTCGGGCGGCACTTCCTCCCAGAGGATCTTGGCGCCGAGGCCGGCGCCGCCGAGATAGTCGTGCATCTCCTGAGGCGTCCAGGGCTGGCTCCACGCCCGTCCCGCGCCGAGGTCGACCCGGAGGAGCCGGCCCGCATAGCCCCCGGGGAGCCCGGCTTTCGCCGCGGTCGTTTCCTTCGAGCCGGTCGCTGCCTGCGCCATCGTCGCTCCTCGCTCTCTCGCGCGCTCAGGCCCGCGTGGCGGTGGCGAAGACGGCCGGCGCCGCCGAGGGCCGGCCGAGCACGGTCTCCGGAAGGAGCCGCGCCGTCGTGCGGGACGCGATGAACGCGGGTTTGATGTCGAACGGGTTCCGCCGGAGATGCTCCTTCCACGGGCCGAGCCCGACTCCTGTCTGGACCAGTCCCTTGAGCATCCCCACGTCGTTGGTCGTCCAGATGTCGTCGGCCCGGCCCAGGATCATCGCCCCGGTCAGCCGGTCGCCGCGCCACAGGAGCTTCCGGTAGGCCGGGCGCTCCCGGCGCACCGCCGCGAACACCTCGGCCCCCGGGTCGTCCCAGCGGCCGAAGCTCGCCACGTCGAGCTGGCAGACGTCCACGATGTTCATGAGGAGGCTGCCCCGGTAGGCCAGGTCGCGGCCGGCCATGTTCGCCCCGACCACCCGGCCGTGCTCCATCGCCGTCGGCTCGATGGCGTGGACGTCCGGCTCGCCGGTCACCAGGTCACGGCCTTCGGCGATATCGCCCGCCGCGTAGACCTGGGGCACGCTCGAGCGGAGATGATCGTCCACCACCACGCCCCGGTTCACGCGGATTCCCGAGCCCTCCAGCCACTCCAGGTTGGTCCGGATGCCGGTCGCCATGATGACGACGTCGGCGTCGAGGTCGCCGCCGTCTCTGAAGCGGAGGCGTTGCTGGCCTCCCGCCTGCTCGACCGCGGTGAGGGTCGCGCTCGTGCGGATCTCGACCCCGTGCTTTCGCAACCACGCGTCGACCAGCTGGGCGCCCTCGCGGTCGATCATGCGCGGGAGGATCTGGGGGGCGATCTCGACGATGGTGAGCCGGGCGCCCAGTCCCAGGATCGCGTTCAGGATCGTGAAGGCGATGAAGCCCGCCCCCACCATCACCACGTGGCTGCCCGGCTTGATCTCGGCCACCACCCGCCGGGCCTGGTCGAGCGTCCAGAAGCTGTGGACGCCCGGGCCGTCCACCCCGGAGACCGGCGGCCGGACGGCCGAGGAGCCGGTCGCGATGAGAAGGTCGTCGTACTCGAGGGTCGCCCCGTCGTCCAGCGTGAGCTTGGCCGCCTTCGGATCGAGGCTCGCCGCGCGGCGTCCCAGGTGGGTGGTCACCTTCAGCTGGGCGAGCCGGGCCGGCGTGGCGGTGAACACGTGGGACTCGGCGATGGTGCGGCCCAGGTAGTACGGGAGGACCATGCGCGAGTAGGGCCGCTCGGCGGAGACGAGCACGATCTCGGAGCCGTCGCGCCCCCGCTCCTCCTGGCGGATCGTGATGATGGCGTTGTGCCCGGCCGTGCCCCCGCCGACGATCACGTGGCGCTTCGCCATCACCGGCCTCCGTTCCCGGCCACCGCGGCCAGCACGCGCTGCCCGCGCTCGGCGGCGAAGTCGGCCAGCCAGTCGGCGGTCTCGACCTCCTCGTAGAGGATCGCCTGGGTCGGGCAGGCGCTGGCGCACGCCGGATCGCCGTCGCAGAGGTTGCACTTGAACGCCTTGTGGGTCTCCGGGTTGTAGAAGATCGTCCCGTAGGGGCAGGCGATCGTGCAGAGCTTGCAGCCGACACACTGGTCGTCCTGGACGATCTTGGCGCCGGCCGGCGAGATCACGATCGCCCCGACCGGGCAGGCCGTCATGCACCATCCCTCGGCGCACTGGACGCACGTGTAGGGGGCGTAGCTCGTGTGCCCTTCATAGGGTGAGACCCGGATGACCGACTTGGACGGCTGGAACGCGCCCGTCTGCATGTACGAGCAGGCGTACTCGCAGCGGAGACAGCCGGTGCAGCGTTCCGGCACGATCTTCAGGACCTTCATGTGCGCCATGCGTGTCCTCGTGGATTCGGAGGCCGTCGCGGGGCGCCGGGCGGACCCGGCGCGTCAATGGGCTCAGCCGGGTGAAGACAAGCCTTTATGTAACATACTCGTCCGCCCCGTTCAACCCGCGGACACCGCGCGGCCCCGGCCGAGGGATGCCGGCACCCCGATCACTGCGTGGGCGCGAAGCCCGGGCGGTCCGGCAGGCCGGCCGCGGGGATCTCGAAGACCGGTTCGCGCGCCGGCGGGGACGCGCCGGTGTCGGGGTTCCAGACTTCCACCCCCTCGGACAGGAAGAAGCGGGCCACCTGCTCCTGGGCCGCCCGGGCCAGCGTCCCGGCTGCCCCGGGGGCCCCGATCCGGAGGAGGAACCCGTGCGGCTCGGCGAGCTCCTTGGGCACGCTCCCCGCCACGCGATCGTAGCGCAGCAGCGCGGTGGCGTCCGAGAGCTGGCCGGCGCGGACGAGCGCGCTCGTCGTCGGGTTCGGGACGACGGCGTCCCCCCAGGCGAACTGGATCAGGACCCGCTTGGGCTCCTGGCCGAGCAGCGGGCTCGCCCGCAGGTACCGCGCGTAGGCGACGGGATCGCCGCGCCGGGCCAGCCACTCGGCGCGCGCGAGGTACTCCTGGACGGCCAGCGCGCCCGGCGCGGGTGAGACGACCGGCGGGTCGCCCCGGAGCGGCAAGTCCTCCCGGAAGCCGTCCTCGGCGTTGAGGAGCGAGGGCGTGCGACCCTCGAGGACCCGGCGCAGCGCCGGCCGGAAGACCGGCGAGAGGCGGGCGACCTCGGCGATCGGCCCGCCCGGCACGTTGAGGACGCCGACGCGGAGGCGCGGATCGACGGCAAGGAAGAGCGTCCCGTAGATCCCGCCGAGGGACTGTCCCACGTACGAGATCGCGTCGCCGCGCGTATCGGGCATGCCGTCGCCGTCCACGTCGAGCCCGGCTTTGAGCGCGCGCGCGAACGCCATCAGGTCGACCACCTGCTGGCGCAGCCCGTCGCGCAGCCCGACCAGGGCGAGCGGCCCGGGCGTCGGGGGGCTCAGCCCCTCGGTCGCGTCGATCTTGCCGTCCCCGTTCAGATCGATCCCGCGGCCCGGGACCCGCACCTCGAGCGGTGCCCCATCCGTCCGCTCCACGATCAGGCGACCTTCGGGCCCCCCGCCGTGCCCCACCACCGTCACCGCGGCCGTCGCGATCCCGTGGCGCGCGAGCACGCCGGCGATCCGGAGCGCGCTCGAGAACATCTCCCCGCCGTAGCCGTGTCCCATGATCGCGACCGGCCAGCCTTCGGGCGGCCGGCTTCCCGCCGGCAGCACGATCACGAACGGGAGCGGCACGTCCCCCGGCGCCGCCGGCTGGGGCCGCGCGGTCGCGGCCTCGACGATGCGTCGATCGCGGGTCAGGTACGCGGGCGACCAGTACCATCCGACCCCGACCCCGGCGACCGCATCCGGGGGCAGCGCGGCCAGTGAAAGGGGTCCGTCCTGGAAGGCATCCGGCGCCTCGAGCGCCACCCGCACCTGCCGGCGCAGGACGAGGCCTTTCAGCGTCGCCCGGGGGAAGTAGGCGCGTCCCCCACCCTCGGGAGCGGTCATGACGGCCGGGGGCGGCGGACGCCGCTCGAGGGCGTCGCGGGCGTGCTCGAGGAAGGTCGTCACGCTCGCGGTGGTGAAGACCGCCGCCACCGTCACCGTCTCCTCGCGCACGCCCCGGCGGTCCAGCGCGGCCATGAGCGCATTGAGCCGCCGGCGGTAGTCCTGCACGGCCGGCGGCCCAGCGCGCCGACGCAGGAAGCCGCGGAATGCCGCCGAGGGGCGGAGCGGCCGCCCCTGGACATCGCGGAGCTCCCGCGTGACGACCAGTCCGTAGCGCGTCTCCGGCTCCAGCAGCGTCTCCGGCCGGGCGTAGAGTGTCTGGGACCCGGGATCGTAGACCAGGCGGTCGACCGCCATCGCCTCCGGCGGCCCCGGCGCGAGACGCACGAGGAAGAGGCTCCGCACGGTCACGCTCGCCGGGTCGATGGGCCCCGAGAAGGCCACGGCCAGGCGCGGGCTCAAGTCGAACCCGTCCAGCTCGTTGAGCAGGTGGACGTCGTCGCAGGTCGAGGGCTGGAGAGCGCAGTCGGGCAAGGGCAGCGCCACCCGGAGGCCCGTCCGCTGAGCGGCGTCGGCGAGGGTCAGGCGATCGGAGGGAAGAGGGCCGCGCTCCGGCCGCGCGGGATCGAAGCGGGGCTCGACGGCTGCCGCGGCGCGCCCGACCAAGGCCAGCGGATGGGCGCCGGCACTCCCCGCGGTCGCGAGCAGGACGATCGCCAGGAGGACGCCGGTCCGCCGCCCGCGCGCGCGCACGCGGTCACCCACGGCGGTCTCGAGCGAGGTCGACCCGCCGGCCCTCCTGGGCGGACACGTAGGCGGCATAGATGACCTCCACGGTCTCCCGTGCCAGGAGCGCGCCCGAGAGCGGCTCCCGGCCCTCACGGAGGGCGTCGACGAAGTCCGCCATCTCCTGCGGGTAGCCGCGTGTCCAGTCCTCGTCGGGGCTCGGAAACTGCCAGCCGGCTTTGGTCTCCACCTTCTCGGTGAGGTACTCGTCCCCCCAGACCGCGCCCTCGGGCGCGTAGATCTGGAGCGTCGTGTTCGGATTGATGTTCACCTGGACGACCCCGTTGGTGAAGTAGGCGGTGACCAGGTTCTTCACGCCGCCGAGGCTCACGTCGGTCGCCATGACCGTCGCCTTGGTCCCGTCCTCGAACGTGAGGATGGCCGCCGACCAGTCCTCGACGTCCTCCCAGCTCGTCACCAGCCACTGCGGGGACGTCGCCCGGACGGCCGGGACCTCCGTGAGCCGGCCGACCTCCCCGATGACCGACGCCACCCGGATCGGCGCTCCACGCCTCTGCCGCCCCTCGTAGTGCTTCAAGTGGATCACCGCCCCGATCGGGTGGGAGCCCATCCGGAGGAGCGAGCCGCCCCCGGCCGTCGCCCAGCGGCGGGAGTAGTCGGCGTGGGAACCGGAGTGGCTCTCCTCGGCGCGCAGATCGAGCAGCGTCCCGCCGGCCCGGTCCATGAGACGCCGGAGCTTGGCCATGGCCGGCGCGTAGACGAAGTTCTCCGCGTAGCAGAGGGTGACGCCGTTCTCCCGGCAGGCGTCGAGGATGGCGTCGGCGTTCTGCCGGGCCGCGTCGAGCATGGCCTGCCGGGACAGGGCCTCGGCCTCCACGAAGCAGCCGGTCAGCGGCTTCTCGACGATGACGTGCTTGCCGGCCCGGGCGGCGTCGATGGCGAAGAGGTGGTGGTGACTGGTGACCACCGGCAAGGTGACGACGTCGATGTCCGGCCGGTCGAGGAGGGCGCGATGATCCGTGTACGCGTGCGGGATGCCGAACTTCCGGGCGAACGCCTCCGCGCGCTCCCGCGACCGCGAGTAGACGGCCCGGAGCTCGCACTTGACCCCGCGCGATGCGCCGAGCGCGTGGGCGTGGAGGTCGGCCGCGAACCCGGCTCCGATGAAACCGATGCCGAGCGTCTCCACCTGCACTCCGCCGGTCGCTGTCAGCGGGCCCAGCGGACCGCGCGCGGTTACCGTTCGAGAGACCGACCGGTCGGGAGGCGGGCCAGCACCCCGGTCAGCTCGCCGTAGTCCACCGGTTTGACGAGGAAGGCGTCGAAGCCGGCCGCGACCGCCCGCTCCCGATCCTCCGGCCGCCCGTATCCGGTCAGCGCGATCAGGCAGAAGCGCTCCCCGCCCGGCGTGGCCCGGATGCGCGCGGCCAGAGTCAGGCCGTCGAGCCTGGGCAATCCGAAGTCGATCAGGGCGACGTCGGGCCGTAGTGCCTGCAGACGCTCGAGACCGGCCGATCCATCGGGGGCCACCGCGACCTCGTGCCCATCCAGCTCGAGGAGAATCCGGAGGCTCTCCCGCACGTCCTCGCTGTCCTCGACGATGAGCACGCGCCGTGGGATCACGCCGGCGCGCTCCGACGCGCCCCGGCCGGGCACGGCCGCCGGGGACAGGAGAGGCAGGCGCACGACGAACTCGCTGCCCCGCCCCGAGCCGGCGCTGCGCGCCTCCACCGCCCCGCCGTGCAGCTCCGCCAGCCGGCGAACGATGGTCAGGCCGATCCCGAGCCCGTCTCGAGGGCGCTGGAGCGGGCGGTCTTCCTGGGCGAACAGATCGAACACCCGGGGGAGCATGTCGGGGGCGATCCCGAAGCCCGTGTCGGCCACTCGCACCATCGCCAGATCCTCCACGCACTCCACCGCGACGGTGATCGTGCCGCCAGCCGGCGTGTACTTCACCGCGTTGTCGACCAGGTTCGTCACGATCTGCTCCAGCCGGCTCGGATCCCCGTCGACCCACGCCGGCTTCGCCGACAGCAGGATCCGGCGGTCGGATGCGCGCCCGCCCTCGAGGAAGGGCGTGAGGGCGCGCTCCACGACGTGATGCAGATCGACCGGCTGCCGCTGAAGGACGAGTTTCCCGGCGGTGACCCGCCCGATGTCGAGCAGGTCGTCGAGGAGGCGGCCGAGGTGGGCGGCCTGGCGGGCGATGATCTCATGCAGCCGGACCGCGAGGTCGTCTCCCTGCCCCGTCCGTTCGAGGCTCGTGACCGCGTTCGTGATCGCGCCAAGCGGATTGCGCAGCTCGTGGCTCAGCATGGCGAGGAACTCATCGCGGGCGCGATTCCCTCCCTCGGCTTCCGCTCGCGCCGCGCGCTCCCGGGCGAGCAAGTCCGCGCGCTCCTGCTCGGCCCGCTGACGCGCGGTGACGTCCCGGAAGACCAGCACGACGCCCAGCACGATCCCCCCCGCATCGCGGATCGGCGCGCCGCTGTCGTCGATCGGGATCTCCGTCCCGTCCTTCGCGAGCAGAACGGTACGGTTGGCGAGATCCACCACGCGCCCCTCGCGCAGCACTCGGGCGACCGGGCTTTCCACGACGGCCCGGGTACGCGCGTTGACGATCCGGAAAACCTCCTCGTACGGGCGACCGCGGGCCTCCGCGAGCGACCAGCCGGTCAGGGTCTCCGCGACCGGGTTCATGAGCGTCACCAGGCCGCTCGGATCGGTCGCGATCACGGCGTCCCCGATGCTCGCCAGCGTGACTCGAAGCCGCGCCTCCGACCGGGCCGTCGCCGCGGCCAGGGCATCCGCGCTGGCGCGGGCCGCCCGCGCCTGCTCGCGTTCGGCCACCGCCCGGCTCAGGGACAGCATGGCGACTGCGACGAGCCCGAGCGCGACCGTGAGGCCGACGATGTCGGTGTAGGTGGCGCGGCGAGCCTTCACGGCCTCGACGCGGGCTTCTTCCCGGTACAGGCGGGCCTCTTCGGCCCGCATCGCCCCGACGACGCTCCGGATCTCGTCCATGACGCGCTTGCCTTCTCCGCTGCGCACCATGGGGGCGGCGCCCTCGAAGCCGCCGCGCCGGCGGGCCTCGACGCTGGCGTTCACCTCTTCGAGCTTCTGCCGGACCAGCCCTTCGAGCCGCTCGAGGAGCTCTTGATGTCGGATGTTGTCGGCGGTGAGTCGACGCAGCTGCCCGAGCCGATCCGGCAGCGCGCCGCGGGCCAGCTCGTACGGCTCGAGGTACTGCGGATCGCCGGTGATGACGAACCCCCGCTGGCCGGTCTCGGCGTCCTTGACGAGGGACAGGACGATCTCGGTCGTCTCCCGCACGATCAGGCTGTGGCTCACGCGCTCGGTGGCCTCGCGGAGGTCGACCATCTGGCGATACGACAGCCACCCGAGCAGGGTGAGCACGGCCGCGGCGAGCGCGAATCCGCCGACGGCCAGTCGCGACGCGGTCAAGATGCGCATGTCAGAGGACGTCGAGGCCCAGAGCGACGGTCACAGCGACAGCATAGCTCGGGCTCGGAGCACTGGAAAGGTCGATTTCCAGGCGAGGAGCGCGGACGTGAGCCGTCCTAGGGCAGTGCCTCTTCGACCAGCGACTCCCGGACGTGGACCAGGGGATTCTGGATCAGGTCGATCACCACGGGGGTGGGGGGCGGACTCCCGCGACGGACGAGCACCTCCACCACAGGACGCAGCGGGAAGTCCCGGTTACGCGCGACGACGCGTCCGATGTCCCCGGTGGTCAGGCGCACGAGGCCGCCGACGGGGAACATCGAGATCCCCCGGACGAGGGCCTTCAGGATCCGGTCCGGGTAGCGCGAGCGCTCCCGCTGGAGGATGCCCTTGAGCGCCTCGGCGGGCGCCTGGCGCTCGCCCGGAGCGCCGTTGACGCGCTCCTCGTAGCTCTCGGCCAGCCGGATGACGTCCGCGTACTCGCCCTCGCGCCGGTACCGCTCGACGACGGCCGGCCCGGCGATGTCGTCCGGCGCGCGGACGACCCCGATGTTCCAGAGCAGGGCGGCCAGGCCGAGCTCCCGAAGCTGGGCACGGCCGTACCCGAGCTCCTCGCCCATCTTCGCCGCCAGGATGCAGAGGTTCACCGCCGTGCGGGCCGGCGTGGAGGGGCGGCCTCTGGAGCGAAAGAGCAGTTCCACCGGCGCGTCGTCGGTCGCGAGAGCCTGGAGGAGCAGGTCCACCGTGCCCTCCGCCTCGGCCATGGAGATGGGCGCCCCGGCCCGAACCGCCTGGTGAATGTCGCCGACGCGGCCCACGGCGTCGTGATACATGACGTCCGCCCTGCCGGCCTCCCACGCCCGAGCGGGACCCGCGGATTCGCTCCGAAGCAGCCTGACCGGGCGGCGCGGAGCCGCGGGCGCCGCCTCCGGGGCCAGGGGTCCCCGCGAGGGGGGCGGGACCGGGAGCGCCGAGCTCCTGACGAGGTGGCTGAATCTCACGCGATCGCTATCCCTTCCGGGTCTCGGGGCGAGGCGCCGTCGTTGGGATAGCAATGGTCATACCGGAAGCGGGGAGGAAGGAATTCCGCCAAAACGGCGGGTCATCTGTAAGGGGTCGTCTCTAGGGGGCGAACGAGCCGAGGACAGCCTGTCCAATCTCGGACGTCGAGGCACCCATGATCTGAGGTGAGGCGGCGAGGCTGCGCGGACCGCGGACCTCGAAGCCCACCGCGTCGACGAGGCGCGCGGCCGCGTCGACGAGCGAGAGGGTGTGCCGGCCGGGAGTGGGCTCCCAGGCGACGGGGCCGGCGGCCGGCCCCATGTCGCGGGTGTCGAGGACCCACCGAAGCGGCACAGCGCGCGCCTGGGCCTCGAAGACCATGCGTTGCCGCGCCGGTGGGATGTCCGGGTCGAGCGCCACGATGGTCCCGCTGACGGGGGCGAGGATCCGTGGCTGGCCGCCGGTGAGCGCCGGCGCCCCGGCCGGCTCCGTTCCGGCGAGGAACCACTCGTCCCGACGCCGCACGATCCCGGAGGGCGGGCGGGGCGGTCGGCTCGGCGTGGCCTCGTGGAGCCAGGTCATGACGTCGCGCCAGACGGGCGCGGCTCCGGTCACGCCGCTCACGTCTCGCATCGGCGCGCCGGACGCATTCCCGACCCAGACCCCGACCGTGTAGCGCTCCGAGTACCCGACGCACCAGTTGTCGCGCATCTCCTTGCTGGTGCCGGTCTTGACGGCGGTCCAGAAGCGGGTGGCGAGCGGGTTCTCGAGCCCGAAGGTCGCGACCCGGCTCTCGCGCTGGGCGAGGATGTCCGATACCAGGAAGGCCACCGCCTCGGAGTACACGCGGCTCGCGGGATGGGTCACGTCAGCGTCCCTCATGGCCAGGGAGCCCGGGAGGCCGCCGTTGGCGAGGGTGCGGTAGGCGTTCACGAGCTCCCACAGGCTCACGTCCGCGGACCCGAGCGCCAGCGCCGGGCCGTAATAGTCACCCGCTTCGGTGAGCCCGGCGAACCCGAGGCGTCGGAGCTGGTGGACGAAGACGTCGGCCCCCACCAGGCCGAGCGTCCGCACCGCGGGCACGTTGAGCGACGACGCGAGCGCGGCGCGGGCGGTGACGAGACCCCGGAACTGCTCGTCGTAGTTGCGCGGGCGGTAGAGACCGCCCGTGACCGGCACCTCGAGGGGCGTGTCCTCCAGGAGCGACGCCGGCGTCAGGAGCCCGGCGTCGAGCGCCTGGGCATAGAGGAACGGCTTGAGGGCGGAGCCGGCCTGCCGGCGCGCGCGGATGCCGTCCACATGGCGGGCGCTCGACAGATCCCCGCTGCTCCCCACGTAGGCCACGACCGCGCCGGTCGCGTTCTCGACCACCAGGACCGCCCCGTCCTGGACGTTCTGGCCCCGGACCCCGAGGAGGTGGCGGCGGAGGGTGTCGATGGCCACGCGCTGAACCCGCGCATCCAGGGTGGAGCGGACCGGCGCGACGGGAGCGGGCGGCCCGGGACGGCGGAGGAGTCGGGCCGCCGCATGCGGGGCGAGGGCCACGCGCGGGCCCGTCCCGCGGGGTGCCGCCAGGGCCCGGGTGACCGCGGCGCGGATGGCATCAGGCGTGGCGGCGCTTCCCTGGACCTCGCGCAGCGCCCACGCCCGCCGGGCCACGGCGTCGGGCTCGGCGTTCGGGGCGCGCAGGAGGACCGCCAGGACGGCCGCCTCGGCCTCGGTGAGGCCGTGGGGCGCCTTGCCGAAAAGGACGGACGCCGCGGCCGCCACGCCCTGGAGCTCGCCGCGAAAAGTCACCAGGTTGGCGTAGGCCTCGAGGATCTCGGCCTTCGACCAGCGCGCCTCGAGGGCCCGGGCGACCCGGACCTGGCGCCACTTCTGGGCGAGCGTGCGCGGGCCGTCGCGGCGCCGAAGATCGCGGTCGAGCGCGGCGGCCAGCTGCATCGAGATCGTGCTGCCTCCGCGGCGCGGGCCGCCTCGGAGCCTCCCGGCGGCCGCCGCCAGGAGCGCCCGGCCATCGACCCCCCGGTGGCGGTAGAAGCGGCGGTCCTCGGACGCGACGACGGCGGCCGGCAGGGCCGGCGAGATGGCCGCGAGCGGCGTCCACTGGAGCCGCCGGCGCGTCGAGTCGAGTCGCAGCTCGTGCAGGAGCTCACCGTGACGATCGAGCAGGGCGAGGTCCGAGGGACGATAGGCCGCGCGGACGGCCGCGAAGGCCGGGATCCCGGGGGCCGGCCCGCCGAAGAGTCCCCAGCCGGCGGCGGCGATGGCGGCGCCGATCCCGGCGCCGCCGAGGAGGAGCACGGTGGGGCGTGTCACGGCGAGACGTCCACGGCGGCATTCGGCAGCTCCCCGAACAGCTCCGGCGCATACAGGGCTTCGACGCGCGTCGTGGGGAGCACGAAGCGCCCGCTCTGGTTCAGCCGGATCGTGTACTCGACGACCAGGCTCCCCTTCGGGACCCACGCATAGTACGCCCGGAAGGCCTCGAAGCCGCGCTCCTCGAAGGCCGGCCACGCCTGCCCCCGCCACGCCTCGCCCTGCGTCGCGAGCCGGGAGTCGCGGCCCAGCCCGGTCCCCAGGTGCGAAGCCCCCGCGGGGATGGGATCGCTCACGACGACCCAGGTCATGTCGGTCTGGGCCTCGATCTCGAGTCTCACCCGGACGAGGTCGCCGCGGCTCCACCGCCCCGCCTCCCGCGGCTCGAGCGGCGTTACGGTCTTGATGATGCGATAGCCGGCGGTGAGCGGCGTCGTGAGCGGGATGGCGGCCCGGGCCAGGATGGTCACCCAGGGCTGCCCCGTCCCCGCGTGGTCCACGGTCACCTCCGCCCCCGTCGCGGGCCACGGGAACGTGAGCGACGCGCCGCTCGCCGCGTCCGCCCACGAAAGCCGCCGGGTCCCGCCGGCGAGCGCGGCGGTGGTCGTCCCGCTGACCGGGGTCCGCTCGAAGGCGCGCGAGAAGCGCTCGACCGCCAGCACGCCCCACGCATTCGCGACGGTCAGGTCCCACGCCCCGTGTCGCTGGCGGGCCAGGGCCCCGCGAAGGATGCGGGGGACGTCATCCCGCCACTGGTCCGTCTCGAGGAGGTGGAGGAGCAGCCGGACGGCGTTCGTGTCCGCGGAGAGCATGAGCCACCAGAGCGCGTCGCCGCGCTCGGTGGAGAATCCCATCGTCGTCCCCGAGAAGGTGAGCCGCGCCCGGATGATCTGCTCGGCCTCGGCGAGACGGCGCTCGCGGTTCCCGATGCCGGGAAGGCGGTGGAGGAGGCTCCACCAGTCGAGGACCGCGGAGGTCGGCCAGAGGTTGGGCTCGATGGTGACGCTGCCCAGGAGCCGCGGCTCGGCTTTCCCGTACCGGGCGAGCGCCTCGAGGGCCGCGAGCTTGCGGATCGACAGGTCGGCCGTCGGCAGCTCGGCCCGACCGGGCAGGCTCCCCTCGACGAACCGCCGGAGCGCGTCCTGCATCCGGCCCCGGACGTCGTCCGGAATCGGCCAGCCCGCCTCGTGGCTGATGGCCAGGACGTAGGACGTCAGGACCTCGCTCCCCCAGAGCATGGTGGGGAAGTACTTGAGGAGGCCGTCGGCATCGAGCGAGAAGGGCAGGCTCGCCACGATCTCCTGCCAGAGGCGCTCGTTGCGGAGCGCCACCGCGCGGGAGACCTTCTGCTCGAGGCACGTGTAGGGGTAGCGGCTCATCCACTCCCGCACGCCGGCGAGGCCGTCGACGAGGGTCCGGCGGAGCGCGACCTCGACGCCGCCGCGTCCCGGCACCGCGTCGGACGGCCGCTCGACCGGCTGCCGGAGCGGGCCCACCCACTGGCTCAGCGTCGCCTGGAAGGTCCGGACGAAGACCGCCGGCACGACCCGCTGGCTCACGCGGACCCGATCCGCCGGGCCGCCGCGCTCACCGGCCTCGATGTCGTACGTGAGCCGCTCGACGCCGACCGGCGCGGTGACCTCCCAGCCGACCGTCCGCGCCTCACCCGGGGCCAGGTCGAGGGCCTGCTCGCCGAGGGGGTCACCGGCTCCCTCGATCCAGCCGCGGACCGTCACGGCCATCGCCCGCTCGGTCGCGTTCCGGAGCGTCACCTCCGACCGGAACCGGTCTCCCTCCCGGACGAGGGGCGCGATGCCCGGGAGGATCATGAGGTCCTGGGTCGAGCGGATGGTGGTGGTCCCGGTCCCGAAGCGGCCGAGCCCGCTGGTGGCCACGGCCACGATCCGGAAGCTCGTGAGCGAGTCGTTGATCGGGACCTCGAGCCGGGCCTCGCCTCGAGCGTCGAGGGGCACCCGCGCCTTCCACAAGAGCAGCGTGTCGAACAGCTCCCGGGTCGTCTGCCGCCCGCCGCCACCACCGAGCGCCACGGCCTTGAGCCCGAAGTGCCGCTTGCCCACCACCTGCATCTGGGCCGTGGCCGTCCGCACGGCATACCCCCGCCGCCCCAGCATCGCCTCGAGGAGATGCCAGCTCGAATTCGGCGCGAGCTCGAGGAGCCCCTCGTCCACGACGGCGACCGCGACCTCGCTGCCGGGCGGAGGCGCCGCGCCGTCGGGCGTCCTCACGGCGATCCGCACGACGGCCGTCTCGCGGACGCGATAGGCCGGGCGCTCGGCCGTGACGCCGACCCGAAGCTCGTGCGCGCGCCAGCCCACCCGGATCTCCGCGATGCCGAGCTTGAACGCGGGCCGCCCGAGGTCGACGAGGGCCGTGGGCTGGACGTCGCCGGCCCGGCCGCGCACCGCCAGCACCGAGACGAACATGTTCGGCGCGTAGCTCGGGCGCACCGGCACCTCGACGACCGGCTCCTTGCCCGAGAGGCGGACGACCCACGCCTCCTGGATGCCTTCCCGCTCCACGGCGACCAGCGCCGTCGCCTCGCGGAACGGCATCCGAACCTGGAACCGGGCAACCTCCCCCGGCTCGTACCGCCGGCGCTCCGGGAGGAGATCCATGCGGTCGTGATCCCGAACCTGGAACCACCACTCCTCGGAGCCGGCGACCCAGACCGACTGATGGGCGGCGGTCGGCCGGCCGGCCTCGTCCGCGACACTCGCCTGGAGGACGAGGTTCCCGCTCACCGGCGGCTTCCCCTCGCACACGAGCCGGCCCTTCGCGTCCGTCACGCCCCGGCACAGCTCCCCGACCCGGCGGGTCTCCTCGACGTGCTCGAAGGCGTAGAAGCCGCCGACGAGGCGCTTCCGATGCGAGTACGCCTTCTGCTCGATCAGGTCCACCCGGACGGGCGCTCCCGCGACCGGCCGGCCGGCCACGTCCGTGACCGCCACGGTCGCCTTGAGGCGATCGCGGGAGGACACCCAGCCGTCCGGCTTGATCCCGACCAGCCAGGTCGCCGGCCACAGCGGGACCGTGGTGGCGACCGTCTGGATCTCGCCGTTCGGGTCGCGGAACTCGAGCTCGGCCAGCACTTCAAGCGGCGTCGTCGCGCGAGGGAGCCGCGTGATGGTGGTCCGCGCGGTGCCGCCTCGATCGAGCCGAAGCTCCTCGCGCTGGTGGATCGCGGGACGCCCGGCCGCCGGCGCGTCGGCGGACTCCGGTTCCTCCTCCTCGGGGTCGCCGCCGCGCCGCACCATGCCTTCCTTGACGGGGCCGTTGGCGAAGGCGAACCCCTCGAAGTCTTCGCCGGCGGGGACCCAGCGCGGCCGGACCTGCGCGCGGAGCGTCACCGGCTGATCGGATGCCGGACCGCCGGCCAGGTACTGGACGCCGACGTCCAGCGGGAGCTCGGCGACGGCGACCAGTGGCGTCGATGGCGCCCGGATCGTCCCGCGCATCAGCGGGACCCGGAACTCCTCGACCCGGAACTGACCGGCGTGCCACTCGGGTGCGAACTCGGGCTCGGCCTCCTCCTCGACGCCGGGCTGAACCGAGCGGGCGGGTCGCTTCTTCGTCGGCGGCGCCAGCACGACCTGGTAGACGCCGAGCTTCGCCTCCTTCGGGATCGGCCAGGTGCTGAGGGCGGTGCCGGCCGGGTCCCACTCGACGGGAAGATCGTAGCGCTCCTCGCTCCCCAGATGACGGATCGAGACGCGGGTCGGCCGATCCCCATCGGCCACCGAGCCGAACCCGCCGAGGGTCTGGGTCCGAATGAGATGCTTCATGTGGACCGTGTCACCGGCGCGGAAGAGCGAGCGGTCGAAGATCGTGTGGGCGGCGACCGGCCCCTGGTAGGGCTCGCCCGGAAGCTGGAAGCGCCAGGCCTCGATCCCCTGCTCCCAGCTCGAGTGGGCGAAGCTCAGGTCCTCGTGGGTCTGGGCGATGACGAACAGCCCCTCGTCGAGGCCGAGGAGAGCCGTCGTCTGTGACCAGTCGAAGAAGGGGCGCCGGGCGCGCGGCCAGGGACAGCGCGGGAGGTCACGGCGCGCCGGGAGGCCCGCGGGCCGGGCGATGCCCTGCCCGTCCGTCGTCCCTCGCCAGAGGGTCCAGCCGCGGCAGTCCTGGACGGTGACCCGCGCTCCGGTCACGGGGCGGGCGGCATCCAGCGTCGTCACCCACACGAGCGAGCTCTCGCGCCCCCACTTCAGGTGAACCGAGAGGTTCGTGACCAGGGCGGCCGTCGGGACGTACATGGGGCGCGGCCGCCCCAGGAGTGAGGCGCCCAGCCGGGCGCTCTCGAGCTCCACGATGTAGAGTCCCGGGGCGCCGAGCGGGATGCCGATCACCTCGAACGGGCGAGCCCCCTGGGGCTTGGGAACCTCGAAGGGCTGGACGGCCCGGCTGGGCTCGCCGCCTTCGAAGACGGAGGCCTCTCGATCGGCCAGCCGCACCTTCCGCAGCCACGGCAGGATCTCGTCGCTCAGCTCCGGCGGAATCCGCCAGATCTTGCCGCGCACCCAGTCGAAGAGTCCGGTGCCGCCCCCGCGCGGCGCCTGATCCACGCGGAGGAGCCGCGTCCGGAGCTCCGGCTCCAGGTTGCGGAGCGTGACCGGCACCGCCGGGTCCCCCTTCGACTCGACGATCCCGAAGCGGGCCGCGAACTTGGCGAGCGGCGGGAACGGCTCGGTCCGCACGGTGAGCGGGAACGCGGCGGCGTTCGCGAGGAGCCGTCCGGCATCGTCCCGAAGCCCCGGGGGGACCTCGATCCGGAATGCGGTCGTCTCGGCGAAGGGCCCCGGGAAGACGACGCGCCGTACGAATCCCGCCGTCTCGTCGCCCGCCTCGGGAGTCGACGTCCGGCCGGCCGGATCGACGAGGGTGACCCGCCGGGCGGCCTCGCGCGCCACCGGAGCCGAGAACCGGACGGTCATCGGCGTCACCGGGAGGCAGCCGGCCTTCGGGTTCTCGCGCTCGCAGTGGAAGGTCGCGGTGAACGGGAGGCGGACCTCGAAGGGGAGCACCTGGTCCTGCTCGGACGCGACGCCGCTGGAGGTCGCCACGCCGGCGCCCCAGACGAGGCTCACCTTGGCGCCGTTCGGGAAGCGCTGGCGGGCCTGCAGGACGACGACGGGACCCGGCGGGGCGCCCCGGTAGCGCGTCCGGAGGAGCCCTTCCTTGACCGGCCCGCCGAGGAAGCGCACGCCGACGCGCTCCGGGAGTCCCTCCACCGTGAAGGCCACGTGCGCCAGCAGGGACGCCTCGGTCGGCTCGGCGTCCAGCAGGAGGACGAAGGCTTGCTCCTCGTCGATGTGAAGGCTGCCCTCGGGAGGGGTGGAGGCGAGGATGGCCGGCCCGCCCGTCGAGAAGGCGAAGTCCGGCCGGCCGGAGACGGCGTGGCCGGCCAGGCTCAGGAGGCCCGGCCGGACGCGGAAGGCGCAGCGCACGCCGGCCGGCAGGTCGCGCCCGAAGTCGTAGACCCAGCTCCGGCTGTCGACCCAGCGCCCCGTGCCCGCCTCGGCACAGGCGACGTCGAACGGCGGCGCGGACCCCCGCGGATCCCCGAGGGGCACCATGGGCTCGGAGAACCGGGCGGTCACCTGCCGGACGCGCTTGACGGTGCCCTGGGGGGTGAAGCCGGTGACCTCGGCGGCCACCGCGCCGACCGGCGCCGAGAGGGGGAGCAGGAGGAGGGCGGTGATCAGGGCGCGCATCGGTCGCATCAGCAGCCTTCGACGGAATACCCTGAGGGGAATTCAGGAGGCCGGTCGCTGTCGATCTGGCGCCCTCCCGTTCGACTAATGAGTGAATCCCACACAAGAGGAGGCGCCATGCAGTACATGCTGCTGATCTACCAGAACGAGGTGGAGTTCGGGAAGCTCAGCGACGCCGAGAAGGGGACGCTCTACCAGGAATACAGCCCGTTCACCGAGAGCATCAACAAGAGCGGGCACTTCCGAGCGGGCGCCGGGCTCCAGCCCACCCAGACCGCGACGACGGTCCGGGTGCGGAACGGCAAGCGGCTGGTCACCGACGGACCGTTCGCGGAGTCCAAGGAGCAGCTCGCCGGCTACTACCTGATCGAGGCCAAGGACCTCGACGAGGCGATGGCCATCGCGGCTCGCGTCCCGTCGGCCAAGCTGGGCTCGGTCGAGGTCAGGCCGCTCATGGAAGAGTAGAGCGTCGGAGGGGGCCTCGACGGCCCCCTCCGAAGAGGGCGCCGCGCCATCAGGCCGCCCGGTGGGATACACTTCCACCGGGCGGCTTGATGAGCATCGAGCGGCTCTACCGGGAGGAGTCGGGGCGGATCCTGGCCACGCTGATCCGCCTCCTCGGCGACTTCGACCTCGCCGAGGAGGCGATGCAGGAAGCCTTCGCCGCGGCGCTCGCCCAGTGGCCGGCCGAAGGGGCGCCGGCTAACCCGCGGGCCTGGCTCATCGCCACCGCGCGGCACCGGGCCGTGGACCTCCTCCGCCGGCGCACCCGCTTCGCGGCGAAGCGGGACGAGCTCCGGCGCCTCGCTACCCTGGAGGCCGAATCGGTGACGCCCGAGCTGCCCGACGGCATGGTCGCCGACGACCGGCTCCGCCTGATCTTCACCTGCTGCCATCCCGCGCTGGCCCGCGAGGCGCAGGTCGCGCTCACGCTCCGAACCCTCGGCGGACTCGGCACCGAGGAGATCGCCCGCGCCTTTCTGGTGCCGGTGCCGACGATGGCGCAGCGCCTGGTCCGGGCCAAGCAGAAGATCCGCGACGCCGGCATCCCCTATCGGGTGCCGCCCGACGAGGAGCTTCCGGAACGCCTCGACGCGGTGATGCTCGCCGTCTACCTCATCTTCAACGAGGGCTACGCCGCGACCTCGGGCGATGCCCTCATCCGCCGCGAGCTCTGCGGCGAGGCGATCCGGCTGGGCCGGCTCCTCTGCGCGCTGATGCCGGACCGCGCCGAGGCGTGCGGGCTACTGGCCCTGATGCTGCTCCACGACTCCCGGCGTGACGCGCGGACCGATCCGGAGGGCGAGCTCGTCCTGCTGGACGAGCAGGACCGCCGCCTCTGGGATCGGGGCCAGATCGAGGAGGGGGTGGCCCTCGTCGAGGGAGCGCTCCGGCGTGGCACCCCGGGGTTCTACACGCTCCAGGCCGCCATCGTCGCCCTTCACGCCCAGGCCGAGCGCGCCGAGGCGACCGACTGGCGCCAGATCGCCCAGCTCTACGGGTTGCTCTCGCGCATCCACCCCTCGGCCGTCGTGGAGCTCAACCGCGCCGTGGCGATCGCCATGGCCGACGGCCCCGCCGAAGGGCTGCGTCTCCTCGACGCGCTCGAGGCCGAGGGGAGTCTCCGCGAGTACCACCTCCTGCCGGCCGCCCGGGCCGATCTGCTCCGCCGCCTCGGGCGCTTCGCGGAGGCCGCCCTGGCCTACCGCCGCGCCCTGGCCCTCGGCGGAAACGCGCCGGAGCGCCGCTTCCTGGCGCGGCGGCTCGGCGAGGTCGAGGCGAAGGCCCGCGGCGGCCCGGCGCCGGTCACGTGAGCGGCCGGGCCCGCGCCACGACGAACCACTCGATCCCCTGACGCCCGGCGGCCGAGCTCCGGGGCACATGGCTCTCCTCGAGCGTGAAGGCCGGGGTGAAGAGGCGCCGCACCTCGGCCTCGGTCGTCGGGAACGGCGGGCCGCCGGCGCCCTCTCGGACCGGGAAGAAGCAGGCGAGGAGCCAGCCGTCCGGCTTGAGCAGTGTCCGGACGAGCCGCACGTATTCCGGCCGGCGGGCCGGGTCGATGGCGCAGTACGACGTGTACTCCCACACGCCGTCGAAGAACCCCGCGTAGTCCGCCGCCAGCCCGAACACGTCGCGCTCCTCGAAGACGATCGGCAGGCCCTCGGCCGCGGCGAGGGTCCGCGCCTCCCCGATCGCCTGCGGCGCGAAGTCGAAGCCCCAGACGTGAAAACCGATCCGGGCGAAGGCCCGGGCGTCGTGGCCGCGCCCGCAGCCGGGAACCGCGACGCGCTCACCGGGAAGCCGGTGGCGGGCGAGATACTCGACCAGCGGCGGCGTCGGCCGGCCGAGGTCCCACCGGTCCCCGCCCCGCTCGTAGAGTCCCCTCCAGAAGGCGGGCTCGCTGACGCTCGGCCCCTCGCTCATCTCCGGAGCAGAGGCAGCAGGAACGGCCACACGCGCTCGGCGATGACCCGATGCCCGGCGGCGTTCGGGTGGATGCCGTCGGGCTGATTGAGCTGCGGGTCGACGGCGACGCCGTCCAGCAGGAACGGCATGAAGGCCACCTGGGCCTGCCGGGCCACGTCGCCGAAGGCCCGGGTGAAGGCCTGGGTATAGTCGGCGCCATAGTTCGGCGGGAGCCGCATCCCGCAGAGGAGGACCCGCGCCCCGCCGGCCGCGAGCCGCGCGACGATGTCGGCGAGGTTCTGACGCATGGCCGCGACGTCCTGGCCCCGGAGGCCGTCGTTGGCGCCCAGCGCCACGATCGCGATCTCCGGCCGGCTCCGCAACACCCAGTCGACCCGCCGCCGCCCCCCGGCCGTCGTATCGCCGCTCACGCCCGCGTTCACCACGCGGTAGGGGTAGCCGTCCCGGTCGAGGCGCGCCTGGAGGCGCGCCGGCCAGGCCTCCCCCTGCGCCACGCCCAGTCCCGCCGTGAGGCTGTCTCCCAGGACGACGATGACGCGGGGCTCGGCTCCGGCCGGCGACACCGGCCAGCCCCCCGCCACGAGGGCGGCCGCGGCGAGGACGAGGAGGGCGCGGCGAAACCGTGGCACGCGTCAAGTGTAATATGAGGCCGTGATCGCGATTCGCGACCTGGTGATGCGGCTGCCGAGCGGCGCCGGCCTCGTGACGATCCTCGACGGCGTCACGCTCGACGTCGCGTCGCGCGAGTTCCTGGCGGTGACGGGGCCGTCGGGCAGCGGGAAGTCGACGCTGCTCGGCCTCATCGCCGGGCTCGATCGGCCCACCGCCGGCTCGATCCGCGTGGACGGGCTCGAGCTGGCACGCCTCGACGAGGACGCGCTGGCCCGGCTGCGCCGGGACAAGATCGGGTATCTCTTCCAGGCCTTCCACCTGATCCCGACGCTGACGGCGCTCGAGAACGTGGCCGTGCCCCTCGAGCTCGCGGGGGCACCGGATCCCCTCGGCCAGGCCCGCGCCCTGCTCGCCGACGTCGGCCTGGCCGACCGCGTGGCGCACTACCCCGCCCAGCTCTCGGGGGGCGAGCAACAGCGGGTGGCCCTCGCGCGTGCCTTCGCCAATCGCCCCGCGCTCCTCCTGGCCGACGAGCCGACCGGCAACCTCGACTCGGCCACCGGGTCGCAGGTCATCGAGCTCCTCCTGGCCTGGAACCGGGAGCGCGGCAGCACGCTCGTGCTCGTCACCCACGACCCGGCCCTCAGCCGGAACGCCGACCGCGTGATCGAGCTGCGCGACGGGCGGGTGGTCGGCGAGACCGCGCTGGCGCCGTGAGGGCGTTTGCCTTCCGCATGGCCTGGCGCGAGACCCGGGCGGCCTCGCGCCACGTCCTGATCTTCTTCGCCTGCATCGCGTTCGGCGTCGGCGCGCTGGTCGGTGTGGCGAGCTTCGCGGCGAGCCTCGACCGGACGCTCGCCCACGAGGCCAAGGCGCTCCTGGGCGGCGACCTCGAGCTGCGCGGAGCGCGGCCGCTCGATCCGCCCACCGAAGCCCTCCTGGGTCGGCTGGCCGCGCAGGGGGCCACCCTGACGCACGTCCGGGAGCTGGTCGGGATGGCGCGCGATCCCGCCGGGGGCGGCACCGTGCTCGTCGAGCTCAAGTCGGTGGAGGATGCCTACCCCCTCTACGGCCGGCTCGAGACGGTTCCCGCCCGGCCCCTGGCGGAGCTTCTCGGCGACGACGGCGCGCTCGTCCAGGAAGCCCTGCTCACGCGGCTCGGTCGCGCCGTCGGCGACACCATGGTCATCGGCATGGGGCGCTTCCGGATCACGGGCATTCTCCGGAAGGAGCCGGACCGCGCGGCCGGCCTGTTCACCCTCGGCCCGCGAGTCCTCATCGCCGCCCGCGCGCTCCCGCGAACCGGCCTCGTCCAGTTCGGGAGCCGCATCCGCTACCGGGCTCTCCTGCGGTTGCCCGACCGACTCGAGCCGGCCGCGATCCGCGCGGCCCTCACCCGCGAGGTGCCCGACCCCGCCGTCCGCATCGCGACCTTCGACGAGGCCCAGCCCGGCCTCCGGCGATTCTTCTCCCAGCTCACCACCTACCTGGGCCTGGTCGGGCTCGTGAGCCTCCTCGTCGGCGGCATCGGCGTCGCCGCCAGCGTGCGGACGTTCATCGCGCAGAAGCGCTTCACGCTCGCCGTCCTCAAGTGCCTGGGCGCCAGCTCGCGCACGCTCCTCACGGCGTATCTCGGCCAGGCGCTGGCGCTGGGCCTCCTGGGGAGCCTGGCCGGCGCCGCGCTCGGGGTCGGCGTGCAGGCGCTCCTCGTCCCGCTCCTGGCCGGCTTCGTCCCCTTCGAGATCCAGGCGCGCCTCGAGCCCTGGGCGATCGTCCGCGGGCTGGCGATGGGCCTCTCGGTGACGCTCCTTTCCGCGCTGTGGCCGCTCGGCGAGATCCGCGCGATCCCCCCGGCGCTCATCCTCCGCTATCCGGTCGACCCGAGCGGACCGCGGGGGAGGCGCCCCTGGGGGGCCGCGCTGGTCGTCCTCGGCGGCCTCGGCGCCCTCGCCCTCTGGCAGGCCGGGTCGCCGAAGGTCGGCGCCATCTTCGTCGGCGCGACCGCCGCCGCGCTGGTGGCTCTGGCCGGAACGGCCCGCGGGCTGACAGCCCTGGCGCGGCGCCTGCCACGGCTTCCGGACCTCGCCTGGCGCCACGGGCTGGCGAGCCTCCATCGGCCCGGAGGACAGACGGCCGGCGTGATCGTCTCCCTCGGCGTCGGCGTCATGCTCATCACGACGGTTGCGCTCCTGGAGCGGAGCATGAGCCGCCACATCGACCACGAGCGCCGCCGCGAGACGCCGTCCTTCTTCTTCGTCGACATCCAGCCGGACCAGGCGAATGCCTTCGTGCGGACGGTCCAGGCGGCCAGCGGGGGAGCCGTGCGGCCGGCCCTGACCCCGGTGGTCCGCGGGCGGCTGATCGCCATCGACGGGCGGCCGATCGTGCGCGAGCAGGTCGAGGGACGTGACCGCGCCTGGTACTTCACCCGGGAGTACGTGCTCACGTTCGCGGCCACCCCGCCCCCGGCCAACGTCCTGACCCGGGGGCGCTGGTGGACCGCGGCGGAAGCCGCCGAGCGGCCGCGCATCTCCCTCGAGGAGGAAGCGGCCGGGACCTTCGGTGTGGACGTCGGTGGGACGCTGACCTTCGACATCCAGGGCGTGCCGATCGAGGCTCAGGTGATGAGCCTGCGGAAGGTCGACTGGCAGAGCCTGTCGGCCAACTTCTTCGTGATCTTCTCGCCGGGCGCGCTGGAGGGGGCGCCGCTCAGCTACATCGCCACCGCCCGGGTGCCCCCGGCGGCCGAGATGCCCACGCAGGACGCGGTCGTCCGCGCGTTCCCCAACGTGACGGCCGTCCCGGTCCGGGACATCCTCGAGCGGGTCGGCGGGGTGATGGCCGAGATCGGGGTGGCGATCCGCGTCATCGCGCTCTTCGTCATCGGGGCGGGGCTCACCGTCATGGCCAGCGCGCTGACCGCCAGTCGGTACCAGCGCCTGCGCGAGTCCGTCCTGCTCCGTACGCTGGGCGCCACCCGGACCGTCGTCGCGCGCGCCTTCGCCGTGGAGTACGCCTGTCTGGGCGCCGCCGCCGGCGTCGGCGGCACGCTGCTGGGGGCGCTGCTGGCCTGGATCGTCCTCCGGTTTCTCCTGGACGTGCCGTGGACGTTCGAGCCCGGAGCCCTCGCCCTCGGCCTCACGCTGCCGATCGCCCTCGCGCTGGCGGTCGGCTTCCTGGGGACGTTCCGGCTCCTGGGCCAGAAGCCGCTCCCCGTCCTCCGCCAGGAATAGCGCCGCCCGCCGGGGACGTCGGGCCCCCCGGGATTCGCCCGCGGCCTGGAGCGGCCGGCGGGTATACACTGGCCGCATGGGCTTCCTGGTGCGGGTCCTCGTCAACGCGCTCGCCATCTACCTCGCGGCCGCCGTGGTGCCCGGGATCGAGATCCGCAGCCCCCTGGTCGCCCTCGGAGCGGGCCTCGTGCTCGGCCTCGTCAACGCGGTCATCCGTCCCATCCTGCTGATCCTGACCCTCCCGTTCATGCTGGTGACGCTGGGCCTCTTCCTGTTCGTCCTGAATGCCTTCTGCCTTTGGCTCACCTCGGTGCTGGTCAAAGGCTTCGAGGTGCATGGCTTCTGGGCCGCGCTCTTCGGCGCCCTGCTGGTGAGCGTGGTGAGCTGGCTCCTGACCACCTTCGTGAGCGACCGCGGCCAGATCGTCGTCATCCGGCGCAGCTGATCCGGCGCCGGCTCCGTCACGGGACCCGGGCCGCGGCCGGTGACACCGGAATCGGCTCGAGGGGGTAGCCGCGCTCGCGCCAGGCGTGGAAGCCTCCCAGCAGCGGCCGGACCCGGTCGATCCCGCGCCGCCGGAGAATCAGCGCCATCCTGGCGCTGGAGGCTTCGTTGGGTCAGGTGCAGTAGAGCACGATCTCTCGATCGCGCGGGATCTCGTGATGGCGCACCGAGAGCTCCTCGGTCGTCATGTTGAGAGCGCCGGGAATCCGCACCGGCTCGGCCTCGACGTCGAGCGAGTGGCGCAGGTCGACGACGAGGAGTCCCTCCCCGGCCTCGAGCCGAGCCCGGAGCTCATCCGGGGTGATCCGGGCGATCCGCAGCCGTCGCAGGAAGCGCTGGCGCGCGACGTACTTCCAGCTCACGTAGACACCCAGGGCGACGACGACGAGCGCCACCACGCCCGTGCCCATGCCCGCGGCGTAGCCCGCTACCCGCTCGAGCTGGTCCGCGAAGACGTAGCCGAGCCCGACGAAGACCCCGGCCCACAGGAGACCGCCCAGACCGGTGAACGCGAGGAAGCTCGCGAGGCCCATCCCGACGATCCCGGCCAGGGGCGGCGCCGCCGTGCTCAGGCCCGGCACGAACTTGGCGACCAGCAGCGAGGGCGCGCCATACTGGGCGAAGGTCTCCTGGGTGCGGCGGACGCACGAGTCGGGCTCGAGCGAGATCCGGCACAGCAACGTCAGGACCGCGCCTCCGCGAAGGCGTCCCATCAGGTACCAGGCCGCGTCGCTCACGAGCGACCCCAGAACGGCGACTCCCAGCGTCGCGCCGAGACTGAGCTTCCCGGCTCCCGCCAGCGCTCCGGCGGCCAGCAGAATGGGAACGGCCGGGATCGGGAGCCCGATCTGCTCCGCCAGTACCCAGCCGAACACCACCGCATAGCCGTGCCGGACCAGGAACTCGAGCAACCCGGCCACTCGAACCTCCCCGCGCCATATAGATGCGCCGGGCGCGCCGGGGGGTGCATGCTCGCCATCCGACGAGTCTCGCGGCCGTCGACCCCCGGGAGGTATGATGGCCGCGATGCTCGTCGCCCACGTCGCCATCACCACGGCCGCCGACTACCTGATCCGCCGGGAGCCGCACCGCCATGCCCACATCGAACGGCTGGCCGAGCTGCGCGGACGCGGCGTGCTCATCGCCGGAGGACCCACGCCGGACGGGCGCACGGCCGAGCTTTTCTACCGGCTCCGGCGTCCCACCGAGCTGGCGCCCCTGATCGAAGAGGATCCCTACTATACCGGCGGCGCGTGGACGGCCTACGCCTCGCGGAGCTTCTCCCAGTTCGTCGAGCCGTGGGAGGCGCCGTCCATCGTGCTGGACGGGTCCCGGAAGGCGACGATCGTCGAGGGGCCGGCCGAGGATTCCAGCATGGCGCAGATTGCGCTGGTGGAGCTCCGGGGCGCCGCGCGACTCGTCCTTGGCGGGTTGTTCGATGAGCGCGCGACGCTGGCGGTCATGCGCTCGGCGGACGGAGCGGAGGCCGCCCGGTGGCTCGCCGAGACGGGCTTCTGGACGCCCGATCGGCTCGCGGCCCGCGCGTGGCTCCACGTCCTCTGAGTTAGATCGGAGGGGGTGTCGGAACACCCCCTCCGAGACCTCCCCCAAGAATCGTTGCGGCGGCAAAGCCGCCGCTCGGAGCGGCACATCCGGTGGCGCGTGGTCACGTATGAGCGCGAGAGCGATGCCCCGCGCATTCTTTCCCGGACGCTGAGATGGTGGCCGGGCCCAACTTCGGGGTGGCGTGCGCGCTGGCGTCCGCGCTGACCTGGACCTTGATCGGCCTCGTCGGCCGTGCGCTGGCGCCCTACTTCAGCGCGCTCGCCATCAACCTGATCCGCTCCACGCTGGGCGCCGCCATGCTGGCTCCGGTCCTCGTCGCCCGGGGCGGCTGGGCACCGCTGTCCAGAGTGTCGGCCGAGGACTGGCTCTACCTGGCGCTCTCCGTCGTCACCGCCTTCGCCCTGGGGGACACGGCCTTCTTCGCGAGCGCGAGGGCGATCGGCCTCGGGCGGGCCATGACCGTCTCGATGATCCACCCGCTGATCGCCGGCACCCTCGGCGTCGCCCTCCTCGGCGAGCAGGTCACGGCGGCCGTGGCGGCCGGCGCCGTCGTCACGCTCGGAGGCCTCGTGCTGATCGTGAGCGAGCGCGCGCCGGTTCTGCCCGAGGCGACGGCGAGCCGGGTCGAAGGCGTCGGCCTCGCCCTGGTGGCCGCGGCCGCCTGGGGCGTCAGCCCCGTCTTGATGAAACCCGCGCTCCGCGACGTGGATCCCGTCAGCATCCAGGCGGTGCGGCTGCCGCTCGCCGCGCTCGTGCTATGGGCGACCCCGTGGGCGCGCGGGACCGGCCAGCGGATCCGCCTCCATCTGCGGGCCGCCGGAGCGCTGCTCCTGGCGCTCGGTTTCCTCACGGCCCTGAGCGCGGTCACCTTCGTGGCGGCCCTGAAGTACGCCGGCGTCACGCTGACGGCCGTCCTGTCGGCGACCTCACCCCTCTTCGCGCTGCCCATCGGCCTCCTCGCCTTCGGGGAGAGGGTGACGTGGCAGGCCGTCGTCGGCGCCAGCCTTTGCCTGCTGGGGATCGCCCTCCTGAGCCTCTGAGCAGGCTCGCCGTGGGGTAGGAGCCTATCGGATTCACCGCGCGCAGCGTGAAATCGCTACGCGTATGGCGGTCCGCTCCGAGCAGCGGCTTTGCGATAATTCAGCCGGCGCGGCGGAAGGCGACGGCCTGGCAGGCGGCGACGACCGTGCCGGCGTCGTCCGTCACCGTCATCACGTAGAAACCGGCTCGCCGGCCCTGGCGCTGCTCCCGGGCCTCGGCCACCAGCCGGGCACCGGGGCGGGCCGCCGCCAGGTACTGGATGGTCACGCTCAGGGCCACGGCCGGCTCGCCGTGGGAATTGCAGGCGCCGCTGAAGGCGTAGTCCGCGAGCGAGAAGATCGCGCCCCCGTGCGGATCGCCCTGGAAGTTGACCATGTCCGGGCCGAGGCGCAAGGCGGCCCGGCAGTAGCCGGGGGTGAGGTCGAGGAGCTCGATCCCGAGCCGCCCGGCGAAGGGATCCCGACCGACCTGCTCCCGCACCGACTCGGATCCCGGGGTCGCCGGACCGGTCATGCCGACAGGCCGCCGGCGCTCAGGGCGCCACCAAAGAGGCCGGCGTGGCTGAAGGCCGGCGCCGGCGGCCTGGGCATCGTCACTCCTCCTCGATCGGATTCCGGAGGACCCCGATCCCCGAGATGTCGACCTCGATCGTGTCGCCCTTGTGCATGAACACCGGCGGGGTGCGCCGGGATCCGACGCCGCCCGGCGTCCCGGTGGCGATCACGTCGCCCGGCGCGAGCGGCGTGAAGCTCGAGACGTAGGCGAGGATCACCGGGATCGTGAAGATCAGGAGGTCGGTGGTGGCCCGCTGCATCTCCTGGCCGTTGAGGCGGGTGACCAGGGTGAGCCGGGTGGGATCCGGCACCTCGTCGGCGGTCGTGAGCCAGGGGCCGCAGGCGCCGGACGCGCGGAAGTTCTTGCCGGGGGTCCATTGGGAGGTGTGGCGCTGCCAGTCGCGGATGCTCCCGTCGTTGAAGCAGGCGTAGCCCGCGACGTGACCGAGCGCCTCGGTGGGTGGGATGTGCCACCCGGGCCGGCCGATGACGACGGCCAGCTCCCCCTCGTAATCGAACTGCTCGGAGACCCGGGGCTTGACCAGGGACCGGTCATGGCCGACCAGGCTCTCGGGGAAGCGGACGAAGATCGAGGGGTGCTCCGAATCGCTTCGTCCCGTCTCCTGGATGTGGGTCTTGTAGTTGAGGCCGACGCACAGGATCTTGCCGGGGTCGGGAATCGGCGGGACGAGCTCGACCTCGTCGAGGCCGACGTCGGGCGCCCGCCCGGCGGTGGCCGTCCCGATCTCGCCGAGCGCGCCCGCGGCCAGCACGGCGCGCAGGCTGCCGAAGCGCTCCCCGAGCCGCCGGCCGGCGTCGATGACGCCGCCGCCGGCGACGACGCCGAAGCTGTCCGTTCTTCGGTCACGGTAGCTGACGAGCTTCATGGTGAACCTCCTGGCGCTCGAAGCGGCGATGGAGCGCAAGCGGCCGACTCCGCTTGCGGTAGCGCATGTTCAGGAGCTCGACGAAGAGCGCGAAGGCCATGGCCGAGTAGATGTACCCCTTCTCCATGTGGGCGCCCGTCCCCTCGGCCACCAGCATCACCCCGATCAGGAGCAGGAAGGAGAGCGCCAGGATCTTGACGCTCGGGTGACGCTCGACGAAGCCGCTGACGGCCCCGACCGACACCAGCATCACGAGCATGGCGACCACCATGGCGGCGATCATGATCGCGATCTCGTCGGCCAGGCCGACCGCGGTGACGACGGAGTCGAGCGAGAACACGATGTCCAGCACCATGATCTGGACGAGCACCAACGTGAGCACGCCGCCCCCTCCGCCCGCGGACGCCTCCTCGTGCTCCACCTCCAGCTTGTCGTAGATCTCCCAGGTCGCCTTGGCGATCAGGAAGAGCCCGCCGCCCAGGAGGATGAGGTCGCGCCCGGACACGCGATGCCCCAGCACCGCGAAGAGCGGGGCCGTCAGGCTCATGACCCACGTGATCCCGAAGAGGAGGAGCACCCGCGTGCCCAGCGCCAGGACGAGCCCGACGCGCCGGGCCAGCGGCCGCTTCGCCCGCGGCAGCCTGTCGGTGAGGATGGCGATGAAGACGATGTTGTCGATGCCGAGCACGATCTCCATGATGGCGAGCGTCGCGAAGGCGATGAGGTTGCTGGAGGTCAGCAGGTCGCCCATGCCAGCAGCATAGCGTATGGTACAATGCCGCGGCTACGGAGCCCGGATGGACCCGACGCGACTGCGCCCCGACGATCTCATCGACACCGCGCGCGATCTGACCCGCCAGTCCTACGCGCCGCGGCCGCCGATCGCCGGTGTCGCCCTCGGCGAGGTGCCCGTCTTCCGGAGCCCGGACGGACTCTTCGCCGAGATCGCCCGGCTCGACGAGGCGCGCCAGGCCGACGGCTTCCCCGGCTTCTGCCCGGTCCAGTGGAACTGGAGCCTGCTCGAGCCCGGGGCGGTCAAGGCCTGGCATCTCCATCTCAACCAGGAAGATCTCTGGATCATCCCGCCCGACGCCGCGTTGCTCGTCGGCCTGGTCGATCTGCGGCGGGCCTCGTCGACCGCCGGCCACACCCAGCGCCTCACCCTCGGCAGCGGGCGCTGCCATCGCCTGCTGATCCCGCGCGGAGTCGCGCACGGCGTCGCCAACCTGGGGCCGCGCCGGCAGACCATGCTGTACGCGGTCAACCAGTTCTTCACGGCCGACCCCGACGGCACGGACGAGTGGCGGCTCCCCTGGGACCGCTTCGGCGAGAGCTTCTGGGCGATGAGCAAGGGCTGAGTTCAGGTCGGAGGGGGTGTCGGAACACCCCCTCCGAAGCCTCCCCCGAGGATCGTGGCGGCGGCAAAGCCACCGCTCGGAGCGGATGTCGCCCGCCTCACGCCCCGACCGCGGCCGACTCGATCGTGGCCGGCAAACGGAACACCCGGACGGGGTGCTCCACGTTCCGGAGGGGCCGCTCCCCGAGATCCTCGAAGGGAAACTCGCCGTCCAGCCGGCTCCGGGTCACCGGCCCCACCATGATCGTGTCCCCTTCGCCGAGGGCGGCCAGCCGCGCCGCGACGTTGGTGACCTGACCCGAGGCGGTGTAGGTCCAGCGGGTCCCGGCCCGTCCCTCGATCTTGGTGGCGCCCACGGTCGCGGTCCCCGAGTTCACCCCGACGTGGAGCGCGATCGGCTCGTCGAGGTCGGCCAGCCTGGCATTGATCTCGCGCGTGCGGCGGAGGATGCCGAGGGCCGTCTTCACCGCGGCCCGGGCGTGCTGCCGGGGGTCCGGGTCCTGGAAGATCACCATGAGCCCGTCGCCGGCGGTCTCGTTGACGTCGCCTCCGCGCTTGAGGATCTCGTCCAGGAACGCCCCGAAGTAGCGCTCGATGAGGTCGTTCACCCGCTCGGGATCCAGGCGCTCGGTGAGGCGGGTATACCCGACGATGTCGACGAAGAGGACGGAGACGTCGGCCTCGCGCTTGGCGAGCTCCGGGGCCTCGGGCGCCTGCTCGATGAGGTTCTGGACCGTCCGGGGGACGAACTTCGAGAGGCTCGACCGGATGCTTTCCAGGATCTCCACCCGCCGGAGGGCCGCCTTGAGGTCGACGTTCGCCTGCTCGAGCGCGCTGTACGCCTTGGCGTGCTCGAGCGCCACCGCGCTCTGGTTCATCAGGAGACGAAGCAGGCGGAGGTCCTCGGTCGTGTAGGCCGCCCCCGACCGCTTCCGGCCCAGTGCGAGGAATCCCGTCACGCGCTCCTGGAAGATCACCGGCACGACGAGCTCGGCGCCGAGGGCAGCCAGCTCGGCCAGGCAGGCCTCCCGGACGTCCCTGAGGTCGGGGTCCTCCTCGAGCTGCTCCCGCGAGACCGGTGTCCGCAACCGCGCCAGACAGGCCGGCAAGGGGGAATCGGCCGGCACCGTGCGGGCCGGGTCCTCGCCGGCCACCAGGTAGCCCCGCCCCGCCGGGTCGGAGACCAGGAGGTGCTGTCCCACCGGGTGGAGGACCTCGTCGACGGTTCGATGGATCAGGGCCGCGATCCTCTGGAGATCGAGCAGCGTCGTCATCAGGTCCGAGGCCCGCTCCAGCGACTGCTGCACGTCGTAGCGCTGCCGGAAGAAGACCCGATCGACCACCTGCTGGGTCCGCAGGTAGACCGGGTTCAGGAACACGACGACCGCCAGCGCCACGACGACCGCCGGCACGGTCCGCGAAGTCGAGAGGGCCAGCCCCGAGAAGGTGAGGTCGAGCAGCGCGATGGCGCCGGCATAGGCCGCCACCACCAGCGCCGTCACCACCGAGTAGATCGTGCCGATGCGGAGGACCGCCCAGACGTCGAAGAGGTTGTATCGGACCATCGCGTAGGCCACGGCCGCCGGGAACAGGAAGTTGAGCTTCCAGATGGCGTCGAGGTAGGGAACGGGCACGCGGAGCAGCGCCTCGACGGCGGTGCCGAGGACCGGCGGCAGGTACCCGACGGCGAAGCCGGCCGTCAGCACGCGGGCGCGCTGCCGGACGAGCGGCGTGGTCCCGGTCACGCTGGCCCGGGCCAGGGACAGGACCAGCAGGATCAGCGCGGCGCCCCAGTAGGTGGCGCCCACGCCCGCCACCAGCCCGATCCGGGAGTGGTCCGCGTGCAACCGGACCTGGAGCAGGAGCGCGACGACGGCCGACAGCCCGTAGGGCAGCCAGACGAGGCCCGGGCCCCGACGGGCGATCGCGGGCCGGCGCGGGAACGTCAGCGCCAGGTGCATGAAGAGGGCGGGCGAGAATGCCCAGGCGGTGAGAAACAGCAAGGGGAACCGGTAGACGGTGTGGGCGTCCGCGTACAGGATGCTGATGAGGAAGGAGTCGAGGCAGAAGGCGAAGACGAGCCAGCTCTGCGGGAGCCCCGGCTTGAGATAGAAGACGAGCGCGCCGAGGGCGAGGAAGAGCAGCCCGGCCAGCAGGCCCTCGACCAGGAAGCGCTTGAAGTCGTGCCGGGTCACGAGCCGGGTCGCGACGTCGGCTTCCACGAGCTGGCCCCGCCGATACAGGATGTAGTGGATGGGCGTCCCCGGCGGATGGGTCGCGACTTCGCTCTGGATCTCGCGGCCGGATGTCACGAGCCGGCCGTTCACCGCCCGGACCACGTCGAACGGCTGGAGCCCTCCGCGCTCGGCGCCGCCGATGGCGACCAGGAGGGTCTCCATCACCGAGAAGCCGGCGAAGGGCCGCCCGATCCGCCGATACTGATCCACTCCGGCCTGCGCGGCGAGGAGCAGCGCCAGTCCGAGCAGCGTGACGAAGATCGAGGTGTCGCGCGCTCGCCTGGCCCGTCCCGGCGGCGTGGCCCGATCCCGCGGCATGGTCCGTCCCCCGTCCAGTGCGGAGTCCGGGGACCTGTGGCGTCCCCGGCCGCCCCATTCTATGCCGATTCGGGGCGGTGCGGGTTTCGTGCCGGGATCGCCGATTTTCCTGCTACTCTGCCCTCGAAGCCGAGATCCGCCGGATCTTCGCGCTGCGCTAGCCGCCGAGGCACGGAGAGCTGCCGCCGATGACGACGCCGGGTCGGGTGAAGTTCGCGATCGCCGTGCCGCAGCTCTTCCGCGAGCCGCGCGTCGACCTGACGGCCCTCCGAGAGTTTCTTCAGCGGGCGGAGACGCTCGGCTGCCACAGCGTCTGGGTTCAGGAGCAGATCCTGGGGGAGGCCGGGAGCCTCGAGCCGGTGGCCCTCCTCGCCCACGCCGCGGCCCTGACGGAGCGACTGCGGCTCGGCGTGGCCGTGCTGCTGACACCGCTCCGGAGCCCCGTGCAGCTGGCCAAGGCCCTGACGACCGTGGATCAGCTGAGCGCGGGACGGCTCATCGTGGGTGTCGGCCTCGGGGGCCGAACCACGATCTACCCCGCCTTCGGGCTGTCGCCGGAGCGGCGGGTCCGCCGCTTCACCGAGGGCCTCGAGGTCATGAAGCGGCTCTGGACCCAGGATCGCGTCACGTTCGACGGCGACTTCGTCAAGCTCGAGGACGCGGCCATGGCGCCCAAGCCGGTCCAGAGGCCGCATCCCCCCATCTGGTTCGGCGCCCATCACATCGACGCGGTGCGACGGGCCGTCCGGCTGGGTGATGGCTTCATCGGAGCCGGGGCCTCGTCCACGGCGGAGTTCAAGGATCAGGTCGCCCAAGTGCGGCGGTTCGTCGCCGAGAGCGGGCGGGACCCGTCGACCTTCGCCCTCGCCAAGCGCGTCTACATTCACGTCGATTCCGACCGCGCCCGCGGGGTCGCCCGGCTGCGCGAGTGGTTCGGCTGGTACTACGGGAACGCGGAGCTCGCCGAGCGGGTGGCGGTGGCGGGCTCCGTCGAGGCGTGCGTGAACGAGCTCCGAGAGATCCGGGCGGCCGGCGCCGAGCTGCTGCTCCTGAACCCCGTGTTCGAGGAGCAGCGGCATCTGGAGCTCTTCGCCCGCGAGGTCATGGCGGCGGTGCGATGAAGGCCTACGGGATCACGCTGCTCAGGGTCACGGTCGGCGCCATCTACCTCCTGCACGCCTACCGGCTGGTCGCCGTCACCACCCCGACCGCGACCGCCACCTTCATCGCCCAGACGTTCGGGCTGCCCTATCCGACGCTGATGGCGTGGCTCGTGATCGCCGCCCACGGCCTGGGCGGGCTCATGCTCGTCGGGGGCATCCTGACCCGCGGCGCCGCCGCCGCCAACGCGCTCATCACCGCCGTCATCCTGGTCCGCGTCCACGTCCCCCACGGCTTCTTCCTGCGGGGGCCCGGCGTCGAGCTGGGGGCGGACCGTTCGGGCGTGGTGGGCGTCGAGTACATGCTGCTCCTGACCGCGGCGACGCTCGCCCTCCTCTTTCTCGGCTCCGGGCCCCTGGCCCTCCGTCCCTCCAAGTAGCTCCCCCCAACGCGCCGCCCAGGACCCCGGTATCTCAGCGGAAGGCGGGGAAGACCTCCCGGCTCAGGAGCTCGAGCTCGCGCGCGATGTGAGCGTGCGGCATCCCGGGGAAGTAGAGGCGGAAGATCAGGTGATTCGTGCCGAATGCGTGCACGAAACGCCGGATCTGGCCGATGCATCGCTCGGGACCGCCGATGATGAAGCGGTCCTGGCCGAGGGCCTCCAGGCGGTCGACCGGTGTCGCGTCCTGGGCGCCGATGAGCGGGTGCTTCCACCGGCCCCCGCCGTACTCGTCGCGGTAGTTGACCAGGAGGTGGCGCTCGGCGAGCTCCCAGGCCTCGGCGTCGGTGTCGGCGATGACCGTGTCGCGCGTGAGCGGCCAGGCGGCCGGCTCGGGTCGACCACCGGTCGCCAGCTCCCGCTGGTACGCGCGCTTGGCGTCGAGGAGCTTGGCCAGGTTGGCCGTCGGTCCGGGCACCCACGCCTCCCCGAGCCGCGCCGCGCGCCGGAGGGCCAGCTCGCCCCAGCCGCCGATCCAGACAGGTGGGTGTGGCTTCTGGAGCGGCTTGGGCTCGATGCGGGCGCCGCGGAGGGGGTAGTGAGGCCCGGGATGCGTGACGCCGTCCTGCGTCCACAGGGCGCGGATGACGGTGAGGGCCTCCTCGAAGCGCTTCCCGCGGCCCTCGAGCGGCGTGCGGTAGAGCGCGAACTCGTCGGGCTTGTAGCCGATCGCCACCCCGAACACGAGCCGGCCGCCGGACATGACGTCGAGGAGGGCCGCGTCCTCGGCCGCCCGCACCGGATCGTAGAATGGCAGCACCGCGATGTCGGTGCCGAGAAGCACCCGCGAGGTCCGGGTTGCAAAGCCGGCCAGGACGACGAGCGGAGAGGGCCAGTAGTGATCGCGGACCCCGTGGTGCTCCTCCATCCACACCGAATCGAAGCCGAGGGCTTCGCCGCGCTCGACCTCCCGGAGCGCCTCGGGGTAGAAGGCGCCGCCTTCGGTGGGGATGAACCCGAACTTCATGGCTTCCGTGGCAGCTCGACGCGGCGGCCGGTGGCCGCCGACAGATAGCCCGCGTAGATCACTTCGACGGTCTCGCGCGCCAGATCACCGCCGCTCACCGGCTGGCGGCGCTCGAGGATGGCGTCGACGAAGTCGGTCAGCTCCTCGGCATAGCCCCGCATCCAGTGCTCGACCGGGTTCGGGAACTGCCAGCCGGCCCGGGTCTCGACCTTCTCGGAGATGTACTCCTCGCCCCACACGCCGGGATCGGGCGCATAGAGCTGCATCCCCGTGTTCGGGTTGATGGCGATCTGGGCGACGCCGTTCGACATGTAGGCCGTTACCAGGTTCTTCACGCCGCCGAGCGAGACGTCGGAGGCGAGGATCGTCCCTCGCGTCCCGTCCTCGAAGGTGATGAGGGCGCCGGCCCAGTCCTCGACGTCCTGCCAGCCGGTCTGAAGATAGGCGCGGCGCTCGGCCCGGACCTGCGGCAACCGCGTCAGGGCGCCGACCTCCGCGAAGACGCTCCGGGCCCGGATCGGCCGGCCTCCGCGGAGGCGGCCCTCGGCGTGCTTGAGGTGGAGGAGGGTGGCGATCGGATGGGACCCCATCCGGAGGAGAGAGCCGCCGCCCGAGGTACGCCAGCGGCGGGAGTAGGGCGCCACCGACCCCGAGTGGGCCTCCTCGGCCCGGAGGTCGAGGAACGCGCCGCCCGAGACCTCGAGGAGGCGCTTGAGCTTGGCGATGGCCGGAGCATAGACGATGTTCTCGGCATAGCAGAGCGTCACGCCGGCCGCCCGGCACGCCTCCAGCACCGCATCGGCGTTGGCCAGCGCCCCGGCCAGCATGCGCTCGCGCGGCGTCGCCTCGATGCGCTCTCCGTCCGTCCCGAAGTACCCGGTCAGCGGCTTCTCGACGATCACGTGCTTGCCGGTGCCCGCGGCGGCGATCGCGACCACGTGGTGGAGGTCGTTCGGGCAGCAGACGTCCACGCAGTCCACGTCGGGGCGCTCGCAGAGCGCCCGGTAGTCGTCGAGCGCCAGCGGCACCTCGTGGCGCCGGGCGAAGGCCTCGGCGCTCGCGCGCGTCGCCGCCGCCACCGCCACCACGTCGGCCTTGGATCCGCGCAGGTGGGCCATCGCCCGGATGTGGGTTTCGGCGGCGGCCCGGGCCCCGACCAGGCCGATGCGGACGCGCGGCTCCACTGCTGTCGTCTCCCTTCTCCTCCCGGGAGAGGCAGACTACGGCGGCTCGCCGAGGGTGACGTGCACATTCTTCACCTCGGTGTAGAGGGCCAACGCGTGCATGCCGAGCTCGCGCCCGAGCCCCGACTGCTTGTACCCGCCGAATGGCGCCTCGACGTGCACACTGGAGGAGCCGTTCACCGACAGGACGCCCGCGCGGATGCGCTTGGCCACGCGGAGGGCGCGCCCGAGGTCGCGCGTCCAGATCGAGCCGGAGAGGCCGTATACGGTATCATTGGCGAGCCGCACGCAGTCCTCCTCGGTCGTGAACGGGAGGATCGAGAGCACCGGCCCGAAGATTTCTTCCTGGGCGATCCGCATTGGCGGGGTCACGTCCGCGAAGACCGCCGGGCTGAGGTAGAAGCCTCGGCCGGACCCCGGGACCTCGCCGCCGTAGAGGAGACGCGCCCCCTCCTGGCGCCCGGCCGCCACGTAGCTCAGGACGCGCGCCCGGTGGCTTCGGGAGACCAGCGGTCCCATCTCGGTCGCCTCGTCGAGCGGGTCGCCCACCCTGAGCCGCCGCGCCCGCGCCGTCCACCGCTCGGCGAAGGCGTCGTAGACCGAGCGATGCACGAGGGCCCGGCTGCGGGCGCAGCAGTCCTGCCCGGCGTTCCCGTAGATCACGCCCACCGAGGCTTCCACGACGTGGTCGAGGTCCACGTCGTCGAACACGATGAGCGGCGACTTGCCGCCCAGCTCCAGCGAGAGGCGCTTGATCCCGTCGGCGGCGAGCTTCATGATCTCGGCACCGGTGGCGGTCTCCCCGGTGAAGGCGATCTTGCCGACCCGGGGATGCCGGACGAGCGCAGGCCCGATGCCGGCGCCTGGCCCGGTGAGGACGTTGAGCACGCCCGGCGGCAGACCGGCCTCCAGGGCCAGCCGGCCGAGGGCCAGCGCGGTGAGCGGCGTGTACGAGGCCGGCTTGAGGATCACGGTGTTCCCGGCGGCCAGGGCCGGCGCGACCTTCCACGACGCGATCGCCAGGGGGAAGTTCCACGGGACGATGAGGGCACACACGCCGATCGGCTCGCGGAGCGTGAAGTCGAGTCCCGGCGCATGGGTCGGAATGGTCTCCCCGACGATCCGGGTGACCGCTCCGGCGTAATACTCGAGGCAATCCGCGACCATGCCGACCTCGTCACGGCTGTCGCGGATCGGCTTGCCGACGTTCAGCGTCTCGAGCCGGGCCAGCGTCTCCTGATGCTCCCGGACCAGCGCGGCCAGGCGGAGGAGGAGCCGGGCTCGTTCGCGCGGGCGCAGGCGGGGCCACGGGCCGGCCTCGAAGGCCCGGTGAGCTGCCTCCGCCGCCCGATCGACGTCGGCGACCGTCGCCTGGGGGACCTGGGCCAGCTCCTCCTCCGACGCGGGGTTCATCACCGGAAAGGTCTCGCCCGCGGCTCCCGACGCCTCGCGGCCATCGATCCACATCCGGGGCGTCTTGTCGATGAGCTCCATGGCCCGGGCCTCCGATGCAAGATGGTGCGGATTGTCCGCCCATCCTAGCATCGCCAGCGGCGAGGCGGAAGGCGCGATTCCACGGCGACTTGGGAAATAATCGGTAAGTTTTCTCCCAGTCCGGGCGGCTGGAAATGATAAAAAACGGACCAGGCGGAGGCCAAGTGGCCGCACCGTCGAGTCGAAAGGTCTTTGGCTGGACTTGTTTAGCAGCCTTGTCGCTTCTTGGTACCTCTGTTGCGTACTTCAGATCTGCCGACTGGTCGTCGGCGGAGGAGGGTCGGCGTGGCCGAGGGGTCTGGCGCGGTCATTCAGGGGTATGCCCTGATCACCGAGGGAGGCGCCGTGACGCCGCGGGATCGTCGCGACGGGGCCAGGGCGGGGGTGTCCGGAATTCAAATTTGTTGCATGAATAGGCGCTCTTCGGTACCCTCAGTTAGTTTTGGACCTGACGGCCGGAGGCGCGCCCAGAGAGAGACGGGAGGGCGATGAAGACAGCGCGGATCCTCGTCGTCGACGACGAGGCGGAAGTGCGGGAGCTCGTTGCCGAGTTCCTGGAATCCAAGGGATACGTCGCCCTGACCGCGTCGAACGGCTTCGAAGCCCTCACCACGGTCAAGGAACAGCGCCCGGACCTCATCCTGATGGACGTCATGATGCCCAGGATGAGCGGCCTGGAGACCCTTCACCGGATCCGGGAGCTCGATCGGGACATCGGAGTCATCATGTTGACAGCCGTCGAGGACGAGGTGATTGCCAAGGAGGCGATGCGGAAAGAAGCCTACGACTACATCACCAAGCCGCTGGACTTCGGCTATCTCGAGCTCGTCATCCTCACCAAGCTGGCCCAGGGAGAGCGTTAGCATGCCAGCCGGCGGAGCGATGGATGCGCGGGCCCGGGGTCGCCATGCGGGGGAGCGTCGGTGTACGAGGCGTACTGGGGTCTGAGCGCGCCCCCGTTTCAGAACGTCCCCGACCCCAAGTTCTTCTGTCCCCTGCCGGCCTGTCAGGAGATCTTGGACAAGCTGCTCTACGTCGTCCAGTACGGCAAGGGCGGCGCGCTCCTCACCGGGGAGGTCGGGTGCGGGAAGAGCACGTTGAGCCGGGTCTTCCTGCTGCAACTGGACGAGGAGCGGTTCGACATCGGTCTGGTGATCAATCCGGCCATGCCGGCCGAGGAGCTGCTCCACGAGATGGCCGTGCAGCTCGGTCTCTCGCCCGTGAGCTCGCAGCGCTCGGCGCTGTTCCGGATGCTGAACGACCATTTCCTGGAGAACGCCCGAGCCGGCAAGACGACGGTTCTCATCATCGACGAAGCGCACACCATCAAGGACGAGGCGGTCTTCGAGGATCTCCGGATGCTCTTGAACTTCCAGTTCAACGACCGCCAGCTCCTCACCCTGGTCCTCCTGGGCCCGGCCGAGCTCAGGGAGGTGATGAACCGCCACGGGTCGCTCGCCCAGCGGCTGCCCATCCGGCTGAACCTGAGCCCCCTCACCGAGGACGAGACGGCCGCCTACGTCCAGTTCCGGCTGGAGAAGGCCGGAGCGACGCGGCCCATCGTCACCGCCGAGGCGCTGCGGGCGATCGCCCGGGAGACGGGAGGCATCCCGCGGAAGATCAACAACCTCTGCGACCTGTGCCTCTTCGAGGGCTGGAGGAAACAGGCCAAGGCCGTCGATACCGCGCTCGTGAAGCTGGCGCTGGGCTCGCTATAGGATCGGGATGCTGGAGACACGTCGTTGAGGCTCAGTGACATCGTCCGGACCGGAGCTCGCGCCCTGCCGCCGCGGGAAGTCGGCCGCGCGCCGCGCCCCGCCTCCTCGCCCGCGCCCGAGCCGGTCAGGCCGGTCGCGCCCGTCCGCGAGCTCCGACCGCCGGCCCCTCCCGACCGGGTGGAGCGGCTTCACCCATCGGAGCCCACCGAGGGCGGCGCTCCGAAGCGCGGCGACGCCGCGGACCTGATCTTCCAGCGGGCGGTGGAGCGCATCCGGGAAACCCTGGCCGTCCGGCGCGAGGCCCCGTTCTCCCTCGCCCAGGCGGAGGAGGCGGTGGAGATCCTGCTCAAGAGCCTCGAGAGCAGCGACGCGCTCCTGGCCTCCTTCTTCCGGGTCAGCGACCTGGCCACGAACCCGGCCCGCAAAGCGGTCAACGTCGCCATTCTGGCGATGAAGATGGGGCTGGAGCTCGGGTACCCGCGCAAAGAGGTCCGCGACCTGGGGCTGGCGGCCCTTCTCTGTGACGTCGGGACCACCCTGGTGCCGGCCGAGATCCTGGGGAGCCCGGGCGCGCTGACGGCCAATGATCGGGCGATCCTCCGGAGTCGCCAGCTGGAGGCCGCCCAGGTCCTGCCGGCGCTCACCCCGGAGTACCGGTGGCTGGGGGAAGTGATCCGGGCGCGGTACGAGAAGCCGGACGGGCCTCACCAGCCGCAGGATCGGCTCGAGGAATGCGCGGCGATCATTCACCTCGCCGAGATGTACAAGAGCCTGGTCCACCCCCGCCCCTCCCGCAAACGCCTGGGCCCGCTCGATGCCCTCAAGGAGATCCTCAGTCGGCACCGGGCCACGTTCCCGGACAAGATCCTCAAGGCCCTCATCCGGTCCATGTCGACCTATCCCGTCGGCAGCCTGGTCCGGCTGAACACGGATGACATCGCCCAGGTGTCGGGCCGCAACAAGGACTACCCCCTGCGCCCCGTCGTGGAGATCATCGTGCGGCGCGGACGGCGGCTGCCCGAGCCCGTGCGGCTGGACCTGGCTCAGAGTCCGCTGATCCACATCAAGGAGTCTGTGCTGGAGGACGCCCTCCCGTGAGGCGGGAGGCGCGAGCCTGCGCGCTCGTCGGCCTGCTCGCCCTGCTCCCCGGATGCGCGACTCCGGCCCCACCCGTCGTCCCCGTGGTCCAGGCGACCGAGGTGACGGCCCGCCCGCCGGCCCCGGCTCCGGCGGTGGCGCTGGCGGCGCCGAGCCCGCCACCGCCAGCGGCCGAGGGGACGGCGCCCTCGCCGCCGGCCCCCGCGCCCGAGCCCTCGCCGCTCCTTCAGCCGGTGAGGGAGAACCAGTCCTTCGTCACGGTGGGGAGCGTGCCCCAGTACCGGATCGGCCCCGGGGATGTCCTCGAGATCCTGCTGGCCACCGGACTCCCGCAGGACCGACAGACGGCCGCCGTGAAGGCCAATGGCGCGGTGACCGTCGCGTTCTTCGAGGTGAACGTGGGCGGCTTGGCCCCGGAGCAAGCGGCGGCCGAGATCCAGCGGCAGCTCGCGCCCTACTACAAGCAGATCGCCGTCGAGGTGTTCGTCAAGGAATACAGCAAGAAGGTGACGGTGCTGGGCGCGATCGGCGGCAAGGTGGGAACGGTTTCACTCCGGGGACGGACCACGTTGCTCGACCTGCTGGCCGAGGTGGGCGGGCCCGCGCCCACGGCCGACCTGGAGCGGGTGCGCGTCCTCCGACCCGGGGCGCCTCCGGTCACGATCAACCTGTTCCGCCTCCTCGACGAGCCCCTCACCCAGACATTCGTCCTCGACGCCGGCGACGTCATCTTCGTGCCGGCGCAGGGCGCGGCCGTTCCCAGCGCCATCCCGAGCGCCACCGCCGGCCCCACCGAGATGCGGGGCGACGACCGCCGGGTCTTCATCCTGGGCGAAGTCCGGAGCCCGGGCGCGTTTCCCTTGTCCGCGAACATGCGCCTGTCCCAGGCGCTCACCCTGGCCGGCGGGCCGACCGACGTCGCCGTCCTGGAGAGCGCGCGGATCATTCGCGGCGGGATCCAGAACCCCCAGATCGTGGAGGCGGACTTCCGAAGGCTGATCGAGCAGGGAGACGTGCGGCAGGACGTCCCGCTCCAGGCCAACGACCTCATCGTCCTCCCCCGGAGCGGCATCGGCAACTGGAACGCCTTCATCGCCAAGATCAAGCCGACCCTGGAAGTCCTGACGTACCCGCTCGCATTACCCGTCCAGATCAACGCCATCAGTCGCTGAGCGAAGAATGGCCCAGTACGACATCAACCTGAGAGACTACCTGCGGATCCTCCGGCGCCGGAAAGGGATCATCATCCTGGTCCCGCTGATCTTCGGCGCGTTCTCGTTCGGCTTCGCCCTCCTTCAGGCACCCCGGCCTCTCTATCGGACGACCGCCGTCGTGAAAGTCGAGCGGTCGGTGAACCTGACCGGGCTCCTGCAGGAGCTCGTGACCTTCACCCCGGTGGGCAACGTGGAGACACAGGCCGCCCTCATCAAGAGCTTTCCCGTGATGAGCCTGGCCTCGAAGAAGCTCGGGCTCATCCCCACCGGTGCCACCAGGGAGGAGATCCAGGCCTCACCCAAGTACCTCGGCGCGATCAACCGGCTCCAGGACAGCCTCTCCGTGAAGCTCGGCGAGGGGACGAGCCTCATCGAGATCAGCGTGACCTCGTACGATCCCGAAGAGGCGGTCCGCTTCGCCAACAGCGTCGCCGACGCGTTCCAGGAGGACAATTTCACGACCCGCAGCCGCCAGGTCCGGGAGGCCCGCGAGTTCATCGAGCGGCAGCTCGGGGAGGTCGGCGCGACGCTGCGAGCCTCCGAGAACGAGATCAAGGGGTTCAAGCAGGCCCACCGGATCTTTCTCTTTCCGGAGGAGACGAAGGCGTCCCTCGGCCGACTCGGCGCCCTGGAGGCCGAGCTGGCGGTGGCTCGGCGGTCGATCGACGACACCCAGGGGCAGCTCGAGCTGCTCAAGGCCGCCAGAGCCGGCCCGCGTCCCGGCGGCTTCTCCGCCGACGGCGCCGATCCCGCGCTCGCCAAGCTGCTGAACTCGCTGGCCGACCTCACGGCCCAGCGCGACACGCTGCTGGTCAACCTCCGTCCCGCCCATCCCCAGGTCAAGCAGCTCGAGGCCCAGATCGCCAACGTCGAGGACAGCATCCGGGCAGCCCTATCCTCTCGCCTCCAGACGCTGAGGGCACGGGCCGACGAGATCCAGCGGACCATCGCCACCCTGCGCCAGGAGCAGGCGACCATCCCGGAGGCCGAGCTCCAGCTGGCGCGCATGGAGCGGGACATCAAGGTCAGCGAGCGCCTGTTCTCCTTGCTCAAGGAGAAACACCAGGAGGCGCTGATCCGCGAGAAGGAGCAGGTGGGCGACGTCAGCCTGGTCAAGCCGGCGATCCTCTCCCGCCGGCCGATCAACCCGCCCCAGGCCGGGTCGAAGGCCGCCGCCGGGCTGGTCATCGGCCTCGTCCTGGGACTGGTGCTGGCCTTCGTGGTCGAGGCCCTGGACACCTCGATCGGCGCCATCGACGACGTCGAGTCGTTCCTGGAGAGCCCGGTCCTCGGCGTCATCCCGCACCTCGACATCAAGGGGGAGTTGAGCGACGAGCCCGATCAGCCGCCGCTGGATCGAGAGACCGAGGAGAAGTACGCCTTCCTCATCAGCCTGTTTCTCCCCAACTCCCGCGCCGTCGAGGCCATGCGAGCGCTCCGGACGAACCTGCTCTTCACCGGGCTCGAGCAGGACCTGAAGATGGTCATGGTCACCAGTGCGACCCCGATGGAAGGGAAGACCACCATCGCCATCAACCTGGCCATCCTGCTCGCCCAGCTCGGGAAGCGGACGCTCCTCATCGAGGCGGACCTCCGCAACCCGTACCTGCACCACGCATTCGGAATCCCGAAGGAGCCGGGATTCACCGACGTGGTCATCGGGAGCGCGCGGATCGACGAGGCGATCCTGACCTTCTCGGACTTCATCCTCGGCAAGGCGGGGCTGGAAAGCCTCATCGAGCGGCCGGGCATCGATAACCTGTTCCTCCTTCCCAGCGGTCACCAGCCACCCAACCCGACGGAATTCCTGAGCGCCCAGGCGCTGACGAGCCTCCTGGCCGAGGTGCGCCAGCGGTATGACTTCGTCATCCTCGACTGTGCCCCCGTCCTGCCGGTGGCGGACCCGACCATCCTGGGCTCGCGGGTCGATGGCACCCTCCTGGTCGTTCGGGTCGGAAGTGTGGCGCGGGCGGCCTTGCGGCGGGCCAAGGCGCTGCTCGAAGCGGCGCGGGCCCGCGTGCTCGGCGTCTGCCTCACCGGAGTGAAGGCCGAGGTGAGCCCCGACTACGCGGAAATGGGCTACTACCGATACCGGTACGGGGCGCGGAGGGGGGAGTCGGCCCAGCCGGCCGGACCGCTGGGACGCGTGCGGGCGGCCTTCACCGACCGGGTGAGCGGACTCGTCGGGCTGTCGGTCCTGTTGGTCGCTCTGGCGGCGGTGTACTGGGCGGTCCGCCTCGGCTACCTGACGCTCACCTTCCTCTCCACCCTCGTCATCGGGCTGGCCCGCCTGGTCGGCCTGGGCTGAACGCCACCCGGGGCAGCCGTCTCGCTCGGTGATGAAGACCCCGGTCAGCTCCCCGACGGCAATCGCTCTTCTCTTCGCGGGAGGGCTCGCGCTCGTGATGGCGTGGGTGCTGGCGCAGGCCTCGCTCCCGCTGGGGCTGGGCGTCGGCGTCATCGTCGTCGTCCTGTTCGTCGCCTTCGTCAGCAACGAGGCCGCGCTCTACCTCCTGATCTTCTCGATGCTCCTCGGCCCTCAGCTCGTCGCCGGCGACATCGGCGGCGGGCAACTGGGACGAGGCCTCACCCTCCGCCTCGACGATTTCCTCCTCGTCATCGTGGGGGTGGCCTGGGTGGCCAAGACCGCGCTCTACAAGGAGGTGGGCCTGGTCTTCCGGACCCCCCTGAACCACTCCATCGCCGCCTACTCCTTCGCCGCCGTTTTCGCCACCGGCCTCGGCATCCTGGCGGGGCGCGTGGCGGTCATGGGAGGCATCTTCTTCACCCTGAAGTACATCCAGTACTTCGTCATCTACTTCATGGTCGTGAACAATCTGCGGGAGCGGAAGCAGTTCGAGCGCTTCCTGTGGGCGCTCCTGGCCACCTGCGCCATCGTGAGCGTGATCGGGATGCTGCAGATCCCATCGGGCCAGCGCGTCTCGGCCCCCTTCGAGGGGCCGCAGGGGGAACCCAACACGTTCGGGGGCTATCTCGTCCTCATGCTGGCGCTGGTGGCGGGGTTGTTGATGACGACCAGGTCGACCCGACTGAAGATCGTCCTCCCGTGTCTCGCCCTGGTGATCATCACGCCCATCTTCTTCACGCTCTCGCGGGCTTCCTACCTCGCCCTGATTCCCCTGGCCCTGACCCTCTTCGTCTTCAGTGAGCGCAAGCTGTTCCTGGCGGCGTTCTTCGCCGCCACGCTGGCCTTGACTCCATTCTTCATCCCCGAGGCCGTCGTCGACCGCGTCCGTTACACTTTCAGCCAGCCGCCCGAAGCGGGGCAGAAGCAGCTCGGGGGCGTTCGGGTCGACACCTCCACGTCGGCCCGCCTGGAGAGCTACGAGCAGGTCCTCTTGCGGGACTGGCTCGAGCATCCCCTGTTCGGCTACGGGGTGACCGGCTACCGATTCCTCGACGCCCAGTATCCGCGGACCCTGGCCGAGACGGGCCTGGTGGGCTTTCTCGCGTTTCTGTGGCTCCAGGCCGCGCTGTTCCGCGAGGCCTACGGCGTCCTCAAGACGACCCAGGACCCGCTCTTCCGGGGGGTTGCCCTGGGTTTCCTGTGTGGGTTCGTCGCCCTCATCACCCACGCGATCGGGACCAATACCTTCATCATCGTCCGGATCATGGAGCCCTTCTGGTTCCTGGCCGGGATGGTCATCATGATTCCCCAGCTGGAGGCGAGCCAGGCCACTCCCGCCGTGGCCGCGGCGTCCAGGCCGTCATGGGCGCGTCGAGGGAGGCCGCTCCCGATCGCCTCCTGAGCCCGCGACCGTTCCAGGCCCCGCGAATGAGTACCGCGAGTCCCATCCTCCGAAACGCCACCGCCCTCGTGGTGGCCCAGCTCGTCACCAAGGCCGTCAACGTCGCGGTGTCGGTCGCCATGGTCCGCTGGCTCGGCGCCCTGGAGCTCGGGCGCTATGCCTACATCCTCGCCTTCTGCTTCCCGTTCGGCGCGGTCGCCGATTTCGGGCTGGCGACCCTGGCGATCCGGGAGATCAGCCGCGACCGCAGCCGCGCGGGAGTGGTGCTGGCCACGCTCCGTCGGTTGCTCCTGGGGTTGACGGGGATCTCGGTCGCGGCCATGGTGATCCTCGCCGCGCTCACGCGCCACGATTCCGAGACCCTCCTGGGCATCGCCCTCGTCGGGCTGTCGAGCGTGCTTTCGGCCGGCACCACCCCGTCGCTGGTGGCCCTGACGGCGCGGGAGGCGATGGACCTGGTCTCGCTGCATCGGATCGCGGCCTCCGTGGTAGGCTCCCTGCTCACGGTCGCCGTCCTCCTGATGGGAGGCACGGTCCTGCCCCTCCTGCTCGCGGCGGCGGGAACCAACCTGGCGATGCTGGGCCTGGGTCGGTGGCTGGCCGGCGATGTCGGAGTCCCGCTCCGGATTCCCGGCTCGGCGCTGCGGGCCATGCTCCGCCAGGCCATCCCGTTCGGGCTGCTCATGGTGGGCTTCGCCCTGTACTACCGCATCGACATGGTCATGCTCGAGTGGCTCCGGGGGCCGCGGGAGGTCGGGCTCTATGCGGCGGCGTACCGATTCCTCGACGCGATGGTGGTCCTGGCGGCCTCACTCGGCGGTCCCTTCTTCCCGCGTCTGTCGAAGCTCGTGAAGGGCCACGAGCCGGAAGCACGGGCCCTCCTCGAGAACGCCTGGCGACCCCTGCTGGCGCTCGGGCTCCCTCTCTCGCTCGGGACGTTCCTCCTGGCCGACGACCTCACCCGGGCCTTGTTCGGTGCCGACTTCGCGCTGGCGGGCGGCCTCTTGCGGGTCCTGATCTGGGGCACCCTGCCGCTGTTCTGGATCAACGTGGCCAATCACGCCCTCATCGCCGCCGATCGGGTGTGGGCCCTGGCCGGCGTCTACGGGGCCGGCCTCCTCGCCAACGTCGTCGGCAACCTGATCCTGATTCCGCGCTGGGGCGCCTGGGGGGCCAGCATCGCCACGCTCGCCTGTGAGTGGCTCACGCTGGCGCTGGTGGTACGCCTCATCCAGCGCCGGTTCACGGTGTCGTTCTCCGCCGACGGCCTCTGGCGGTACGTCCCGGCCGCGGCGGGCATGGCGCTCTGCATGTGGCTGGGACGGGGCTTCGGCCTGGCGGCCGAGATCGTGCTGGGGGCGCTGGCGTACGCCGGCGGGCTGCTCCTGCTCGGCTACCTCCGGAGCGCCGACATGCTGGCGGTCAGGCGCCTGCTGGCCGGGTGACCCGCGATGCTTCGCTGGCTCGGGAGACTTTACCTCCCGTATCACCACCGGTCGGCGCGCCAGAGATCCGACCACCCTATCCAGCACGCGCGGCGCATGCTCGAGCTGGTCCGGGCTCGACACGGGCGCCCTCGGCTCCTGTGTGACCTCGGCTCCGGGACCGGGCCCTCGCCCCTCCAATCCCTCTGGGATGGCCGGCGCCTGGCCATCGACCTCGTGCCAGGCCCGGGCCTCGACGTGGCCGCCGACGGGCAGCGGCTGCCGCTGCGGGACAAGAGTGTGGACGCGGTGCTCCTGATGGAAGTCCTGGAGCACGTCCCGGATCCCCTGGGGATCCTCCGGGAGTGTGCGCGGGTCCTCACGCCTGGCGGGTACCTGTGCCTGACGGTGCCCCAGTACCACATCACTCACGACCATCCGGGCGACTTCTACCGGTACACCCGCCAGGGCCTCGAGCACCTCTGCCGAGAAGCCGGGCTCCGTGTGCTGGACGCCTGGGCCACGGGAGGGGCGCTCCTCGTGGTGTTCCACGCCATCGAGCTGAATTTGCCACCGAAGCTCAGAATCCTGTTCGTCGGCCTCACCCATCGCCTGTTCGACTGGCTTGACGGGCGCGTCTGCGGGCACGGGAATCGGCCGGGCGCTCGAGACGCCCTGGGCTGGGCCCTCGTCGCCACCCGAAAGTGCGCCCAATCGCCGGCATGGCCATGAGCGGTACGAGCGCGATGCGGCTCTTGACACTCGAGATCGGGAGTGGAAATGCCCCTGACCCGCGGGCTGATGTGCTCGTCGACCTGCACGTCTGGGATGACTCCGAGCGGAGTCGGATGGAACCCATCCGGCGGGATTCCAGACCGCTGATCGTCGCTGACGGAATCGCGCTCCCCTTCGCGGACAAGAGCTTCGACCTCGCCCTGGCCATCGGCGTCCTCGAGCACACCGACGATCCGGTCGCCTTCCTGAGCGAGATGTCCCGCGTGGCACACCGAGGCGTGGTCCACGTCCCCACGACGTTCGCCGAGCGGGTGTTCTACAGGCCATTCCACAAGTTCACCTTCGCCCTCGACGGCGATACGCTGCTGATCCGGCGCAAGAGCTTTCCCGACGTGTTCGGAGGTCTCTTCGATTACCTCGCGCACTTCGACGAGGACTTCGTTCGGTTCGCCCAGAACCACCGCTGGCTCTTCAATCTGACCTACGAGTGGGCGGGCCGCGCTTCCTACCGGCTGGAGGAGTACGATGCGGCCCGTCTCGAATTCGCTCCCTTCCAGCGCACGTACGATGGGCGACCGTTCAAGTTCCAGCTCTGCGTGAGCGAGCTGTTGCCGACCCAAGTGGAGCGCCTGCTCGCCCAGGAGGTACCCGTCTCGTGGCGGCGGCGCGTGCGCGACTGGATGAAGCGGGCCGCGGGTGCCATCGGGGCGCGGGCCCTTCCGTGATGGCCGTGATAGGCCCCCACGGCTGGAGCCTGGCTTGACGGCGCCCAGGTGCCGGACGTCCTACGCGGATCACCGGCTCGATCTGCGCGAGTCGCGGCTGACCAAGCTGCTCGCGTTGCTCGCGGATGAGCGGCGGGGTCGCCTGCTGGACATCGGCTGTGCCGCTGGAGAGCTGGCCGAGCTCCTCCAGACCCTCGGGTGGCAGGCCGAAGGTGTGGACCGTGAGCCGGCCCTGGTGGAGCGGGCCCGGGGGCGCGGCATCGCGGTCCGCCGTGCCGATTTCGAGCGTGACCCGCTGCCGTGGGACTCGGCCACCTTCGACGCCGCAGTGGCGGGCGAGGTCATCGAGCACGTGATCGATACCGATCACCTCCTGCACGAAGCCGCGCGGGTCCTCCGCCCGAATGGCGTGCTGATCGTCACCACGCCCAACCTGGCCAGCCTCGAGAACCGAGTCCGGCTCCTGCTCGGTCGTTATCCGATGTGGATGGATCATGGGATCGAGGGGAGCGGTCACCTGCGCTACTACACCCCCGGACTGCTCCAGCGCCAGCTCGAGCAACACGGGTTCCGCGTCGAGCGGCACGTGGGGAACTGGGTCCCCTTCCTCCCGCAGCGATGGGTGGACGACCGAAAGTGGCCCTGGCTGGCGGTGACAGGCGACTGGTGGCCCTCGCTGGCGATGGGGATCCTGATGAAGGCTCGACGGAGCATGCCCGCGTGAGCGAGACGCCGCTGGTCTCCGCCATCGTCCTGAATTACAACGGCGCCCACCTCCTGGCGGACTGCTTGAAGACCCTCGGTCAGCAGGACTGGCCGGCATTCGAGATCCTGGTGGCGGACAACGGCAGCGTGGACGACAGTCAGGCCGTGTGCGGGGACTACGACGTCCGCTGGCTGTCCATGGGAGAGAACCTCGGGTTTTCCCGCGCGAACAACCGAGCCGGGGCCGAGGCGCGCGGGCGGTATCTGTTCTTCGTCAACAACGACATGCGCTTCGCTTCGGACTGCGTCTCGCGGCTGGCCCGAGCTCTCGAGTCCGACCCCTCGCTGTTCGCCGCGGACCCGACGCAGCTCGACTGGGAGGGCAGCCGGGTGATCCACGGCCGGACTCGGCTCGTGCCCGGCAGCTACCGGGACACCGTGATCCCTCCGTTCGCGGTCGAGTACACGGCCGACGCGACGGGTCCGGTCGAGGTTCCGTGGGGCTGCGCGGGCAGCCTCCTGGTGCGCCGCGACCGGTTCGGCGCCCTCGGGGGATTCGACCCGACGTTCTTCATCGACTTCGAGGACACGGACCTGTGCTGGCGCGCCTGGCGGCGGGGCTGGCGGACCGTCTACGTGCCCGAGGCGGTCCTTCATCACCGGGTCGGCATGTCCGGGGACGAGTTCCAGCACCTCGTCCGTCGGGTGGGGCCGGCCCGGGTGCCGAAATTCTGGTTCCGCCGCCGGGTGAGCTATCACACGAACCTTCTCCGGTTCGCCCTCAAGTGCCTGCCGGCGGGGACGGTGGCCCGCCTCGCGGGTCATCTGATCGCCCGCGCGGGGTGGCATGTGTCCCGGCGGAACCCCAAGATCGCCCTGGCCATCGGCCTGGCCTTTCTGAACAACGTGCGGCTCCTTCGGGGAACGCGGGCCGCGCGGCGCGACGTCGAGCGCACCCAGGTGCTCGATCACGCGTCGCTGATGCGGCGGTTCGCACCCCCGAACAACCCGCGATGAGCCAGCGCCTCCGAGTCGGCATGTACACCACCGTCGGCCCGCGCTGCGGGATCGCCGATTACGCGCGAGCCCTGAGCCGGGCACTGGCGGCCCGGGCCGAGGTGGCCACCATCCCGATCCGGCCGGCGAGCCTGAACCCGCTGCGCCCGGTGGCCGCCGGGCTACGCCTCAGCCGCCGGGACGTCGCGCACATCCAGCACACCTACAGCTTCTTCGGCGTGGATCAGCTCACCTACACGCTCCTGGTGCGCCTCCTGCTGGCCAGCATCCGGGCTCCACTCGTCCTGACCGCCCACACGGTGCGGGAGCCCGGGCCGAGCCGGTACAACGGCGGCCTCGGCAGCCGGCTGGCCAACGCCGTCGACGCGCCCGCCTGGCACGACACGGAGACGTTTCGGCGTGCTGACGCCATCATCGTGCACGCGGCCGTCCACCGGGACCGCCTGGTGCGCCGGGGGCTCGCGCCCGCTCGGATCCACGTGGTTCCGCCGGGGGTGACCCCTCGCGTGGCCGTCGAGCCCGGCGACGTCGCGGGCTTCCGCGCCCGGCTCGCGGTGCCCTCGGCCCGTCCGATCGTGGGCGTATTCGGATTCCTCGACCGATCGAAGCGGTTCCGGGAACTCCTGGAGGCCGTGGCCGCGCTGCCCGGGGATCCGGTGTTGCTGGCGGCCGGAGGCCCGCGGCTCCCGTCACACGACGACGTCCGGCGCGACCTGCTCGCGACGGCCGAGGATCTGGGCATTGGAGACCGCGTGCGCGTGACGGGCTATCTCGAGCCCGACACGGTCCCGCTCGCGCTGGAAGCGATGGACCTCGTCGTGGTCCCGTACGCGACCGACGAGAGCATGTCCTACTCCCTGCACCTGGCCCTGGGCCAAGGCCGCCCGGTCGTCGCCACCGACGTCCCGACGCTCCGGGAGGTGCAGGCGCGCGGCGACTGCCTGGCCCTGGCTCCGATCGCGGACGCGGCTCGCCTGCAGGAGACGCTCGGCCGGTTGCTGGCGGACCCCGAGGCCCGAGCCCGCCTGGCCGCCGCCGCCCGGGCCTACGCCGTGCGCGAGGGCATGGAGACGGCGGCAGCCCGGACGTTGCAGGTGTACGCATCGGCCCGAGAGACCCGCCGGTGACGCCCCGGGTCTCCCTCGTCGAGCGCGCCGGCCCCCCTGCCGATCGCCTCGCGGCCGAGGAGAGGACCATCCTCGGCACCTCGGTCCGGCTCTTCGTATCGGTCTGGCTGGTCTACACCCTCTTTCTCAACCCCTACCCGGCGTCCCTGGCGTCGAACATGCTGGCCCTGGCGGTCTCGGTGGTGGACCGCGGCAGCGTCGAGCTGCACCTCTACCACGGCCCCGACGTGTCCTCGAAGGACGGCCGCTACCTTCCGGGTCTCCCCCCGGGCGGGTCGGTGCCGGCGGCGATTCTCTACGGTCTGCTGCGCCTGTTCATCCCACCGTTCGCCGTCACCGAGGACCTGGTGACGCTGAACGTCCTCGCCATCCTCCTCATCAGCACCCCGGCGGCCGCTCTGTGCGTCGTCCTCGTCTACCGAGTGCTCCGCCGCCTGCCGATGCCGGAGTCGGCGCGGCTTCTCACGGTGGGACTCTACGCCTTCGGCACCATGCACTTCGGGTTCGCCACGATCTACGCCAAGGAATCGATCGTGGCCCTGATCCTGCTCGGCGTGTTCGCCCTCGGCTCGGATGATGCCGCGGCCCGCCGCCTCACCCCGGCCCGGGCGGTCGGGATCGGGCTCCTTCTCGCCTACGCCGTCGCCACCGCCTATGCGGTCGTCGTGCAGATCGCCGTGCTGGGGCTCTACCTGGCGACGCGCCTGCGGCTCCGGCCGCTGATGCTGATCGGCGCCGGCCTGGCCGCCGGGATCGTGCCGCTGCTCGTCTATCACCAGGTGACGTACGGGAACCCCTTCGCCAACGCCTACACCTACCGGGGGTTCGCGACGCCTCAGTACCTCTACGCCCCGGATCCCGGCCGGTTCGTGGAGATCATGCTGGCGCCCAACACGGGGCTCTTGATCTACACCCCGATCGTGGCCTTGTCGGCCGTCGGTCTCTATCGCGCCTTCCGGAGGGGAATCCATCGCGCCGAGGTCGCCTGCATCGCCGGGATCATCCTCGCCACCTGGATCTTCTATGCCGGCTATCGGCTTCCGCTCACCGGCTGGTACGTGCTGCCGAGCGAGGCGCATTTCGCGACCCGCTACCTCCACGTCGCCATGCCCTTCGCCATGATCGGGGTCGGCCTGGCCTTCCCGTGGGTGCCGGCCGGCCTGACGCGCGCCCTGGGCGCCGCCTCCGTGTTCTTCGCCTACCTGGCGGCCCAGGCCGGGCTGATTCCTCAGTGGGAGGTGCGGCTCGTCTACACGATCAAGGTGCTGATCTCCTCCTTCGGGATGGGCATGCTGTTCGGTCAGTTCGTCCCGGAACGCCTGGGCGTCGAGACCCTGCACACCGTGCTCCGGCGTCCCGACGTCGGCGTGGCCGACCTCCTGGCCGGCCCCACACCTACGCTGATTCACCTGGTCGCGTCCCAGCTCGTCTTCTTCGGCCTCTTCCTGGCGGCCGCCGCCGTGGTCGGCGTGCTGCTCTGGCTCCTGTGGCGGCCCGCCTTCCGGGCCGGAGGGCCCCTGGCCTCGTGTGCGGAATCGGCGGCGTCCTGAGCTACGGGTCCGGCGCGCGCCGGGACGTCGAGGTCGCGGTTCCCCGCATGATCGCCGCCCTGCGCCATCGCGGACCCGACGACGAAGGGATCCACCTCGCCGCGGTGCCCGACGCGCGGTCCCCGCGCGGGTGGCTCGGCCTCGGCCATACGCGTCTCCGCATCATCGACCTCTCGGCCGCCGGGCGCCAGCCGATGGCCAACGAGGACGAGTCCCTCTGGCTCAGCTTCAACGGCGAGATCTACAACTTCGAAGAGCTCCGGCACCAGTGCGAGCGGCGGGGCCATCGCTTCCGGAGTCGGACCGACTGCGAGGTGCTCCTGCACCTCTACGAAGACGAAGGCGAAGACTTCCTGGCGCGCTGCAACGGCATGTTCGCCTTCGCCCTGTGGGACGGACGCCGCCAGCGCCTGCTCCTGGCCCGCGACCGTCTGGGGGTCAAGCCGCTCGTGTACGCGATGACGGCAGACGGCATCGCCTTCGCCTCGGATGTCCGGGCGTTGCTCCCGGCGCCGGGCGTGAAGCGCGAGATCGCCCCGGCCGCCCTCCTCGACTACCTCACGCTCGGGTACGTGCTCACGCCGCGCACGATCCTGGCCGGCATCAGGCGGCTCCCGCCCGCGACGCTCCTCGTCTATGAGGACGGCGTCGTGCGCCTGCGGCGCTACTGGGACCTCGCCGCGTCGTTCCGGACCCCGCGCCCGGCCCCGGAGCGGGACCTCGAGGCGGCGCTGGAGGACCGCCTTCGCGCGGCGACCGGACGCCGGCTGGTCAGCGACGTGCCGCTCGGCGCCCTGGTGAGCGGCGGACTGGATTCGAGCGCCGTCACGGCCGAGGCCGCCGCCTGCCTCAAGGGTCCGCTCGACACCTTCAGCATCAGCTTTCCCGAGCCCGGCTACGACGAGCTCCCCGCCGCCCGGACGGTCGCCGCCCACCTCGGGTGCCCGCATCACTACACGACGGCGCCGGCCGGGGAGGAGGCGATTCGCGCCGCCCTCGTCGCCGTCCTGGACGAGCCGCTGGGCGATACCTCCCTGGTCCCTCTCTACTCCCTCGCCCGATTCGCCCGCCAGCGGGTCACGGTGGTGCTGTCGGGGGACGGCGGCGACGAGACGCTGGGGGGCTACGAGACCTACCTCGCCGATCGCGTCTTCGGATGGTACCGCCGGGTGCCGGGACCGATCCGGCGGACGGTCGGCGCCGCCGCGCGGCACCTGCCGGTCACGAGCCGCAAGGTCGGGGCGACCTACAAGGCCCGCCAGTTCTTCACGGCCCCCGACGGCGATCCCGACCGGGCCCACTACTGGTGGCGGGTGGTCTTCCCGCCCGCCGACGCGTCAGCCGTGCTCGGCGCCGACCTCCGGGCCGCCGTCGCCGCTCACGACCCGTTCCACACCTTCGCCGACTATGCCGCCGAGCTGCCCGACGCGCCGCCGCTGGCCCGGGCGCAATACGTGGACATCAAGACCTTCCTGGCCGACAACATCCTGGTCAAGGTCGACCGGGCGACGATGGCCCACGCGCTGGAAGCCCGCTCGCCCTTCCTCGATTACGAGCTGGTCGAGTTCGCCGCCGGGCTGCCCGACCGGGCGAAGGTCCGCGGGCTCACCCAGAAGGTGCTGCTCCGGCGCCTCATGCGGGACCGCCTGCCCGCCTCGACGCTCCGCCAGGGGAAGCGCGGCTTCAACGCCCCGGTCTCGGCCTGGCTCCGAGGCCCGCTGCGGGGCCTGGTGGAGGAGCTCTTGTCGTCCCGCTCGCTCCGGGACGCGGGCCTGTTCGACCCCGTCCCCGTCGCCGAGCTATGGCGCGCCCACGCTCGCGGCTACACCGATCACGGCCTCAGACTCTGGGCGCTGGTCACGTTCATGCTCTGGTGGCAGGCGGTCTACGCGAAGCCGGTGGAGATGAGCCATGCTTAGCGTCGTCATCCCGGCCTTCAACGAGCAGGACGGCATCGGCCAGACCCTCGACGACGTGCAGGTCGCGCTCCAGGACGCGGGCATCGTGGCCGAAGTGATCGTGGTGGACGACGGCTCGACGGACCAGACCGGCGCCATCGCGACCGCCCACGGCGCGACTGTGATCCGGCATCCCATCAACGTCGGCTACGGCCGTTCGTTGAAGGACGGCATCCTGCAGGCCCGCTACGATCTGATCGCCATCGCCGACGCCGACTGCTCGTACCCCGTGCACGAGCTCCCCCGCCTCCTGAAGGCGGGCGAAGGCTTCGACATGGTGGTCGGGGCCCGGACCGGGCCCACCTATCGGGGGAGCTTCCTGAGGTTCCCGGCCCGGAAGCTGTTCCAGTGGCTGGTCGAGTTCAGCGTGGGCCAGCGGATTCCCGACGTGAACTCCGGGCTCCGGATCATGCGGAAGGACGTGGTCCTGCGCTTCTTCGACACCTTGAGCAACGGCTTCTCCTTCACGACCACGCTGACCATGGCGATGCTCCTGAACGCCTACTTCGTGACCTTCGTCCCGGTCGCCTACTTTCCCCGGCGGGGGCGCTCCAAGATCCGCGTCGTCCGCGACACCCTCCGGATGGCGCAGATCATCATCGAGGCGATCCTCTACCACAACCCGATCAAGGTCTTCCTCATCCCGACGGGCGTCCTGGCCCTGGTCGGGCTGGCCGTCGGCGCCTACGCGCCGTTCTCGGGCCACGGCGTCTTTCTCGGCGGCGTGGCGGTCGCGTCGCTCCTGACGGCCAGCGTGATCTTCGCCATCGGGCTCCTGGCCGACCTCCTCCGGCGGATCATGCAGAAATGACAGGCCGTGAACCGGTGCCTCTGAGGATCCCCGCGTGCGATTCGCCCTGGTGACCGCCGACTACCAGCCCGCGGCCGTGGCCTGCGGCGTCGGGGACTACACGCGGTGCCTGCGCCGGGCCCTGGAGGAGCTCGGCCATCCGTGTCTGGTGCTGACCTCGGCCCGGAGCCATAGCGGCGAGCCCGACGTCCAGCGCCTGGCCGGCCGCTGGGGCCCCCGCGAGACCCTGGCGGCCTGGCGTGCGCTCCGCCGGTGGCGGCCCGATGTCGTGAGCCTGCAGTACACGCCGGACCTCTACGGCTACGGCGTCGCGTTCAAGCTGCTCCCGCTGCTGCTCCGGTGGACGCGCGGGAGCCCGCGCGTCGTGACGACCTTCCACACGCTCGTCGGAGGGCGCCGGGTCAGCGGGCCCTACGCGGCGCTCCTGGCCGCCAGCAGCCACGGGGTGGTCAGCACCAACGCCGAGCTGACCGAGCTGTTCCGGCGGCGTCTCCCCTGGTGGAAGGGCAAGCTCCGGGAGATCCCGATCGGCGCGAGCATCCCGGAGCCGCGGGTGGACCGATCGTCGGCCAGGCGGTCGCTGCGCGAGCGCCTCGGCCAGAACGCCGACGCGACGGTTCTGGGCGCGTTCGGGTTCCCGGCGCCGGGCAAGGGGCTGGAGACGCTCGTCCAGGCGATGGCCGCCCTCAACGAGTCGTCGGAAGTCCACCTGGCCGTGATCGGCGAGACGCGGCCGGGAGACCGCGCGCACCGAGCCATGCTGGACCGGCGCGCCCGCGACCTCCGGGTGGACGGACGGATCCACTGGCTCGGGCGGCTGCCCGAGCAGGAGGTCTCCGATCTGCTCCTCGGCGCCGACGCCTACGTCGTCCCTTATGACGACGGCGCCTCCCTCCGGCGCGGCACGCTGATCGCCGGCTTCCGCGTCGGCGTCCCGATCGTCACGACGCCTCCGCGGTACCCCGACCCGGCGCTCAGTCCCGGGGAGACGATCCTCACGGTGCCCCCCCGGTCGCCCGGCGCGCTGGCGGCGGAGATCCGTCGTCTGCTCACCGACCCCCATCTCCAGGAGCGGCTGCGGAAAGGGTCCGCCGCGGCGGCCGCCCGGTTCGAGTGGCCGGCGATCGCGGCCGACTACGTCGCCGTCGGCGAGCGGCTGAGGGGGAAGGAAGACCGCGTGCGGTCGGAGCGGACATGAGGATTCTGGTCCTGAGCCCGACGTTCCTGCCGGTCGTGGGCGGCGCCGAGCTGATCCTCCTCGAGGTCTACCGGCGGCTGGCGCGTCGGCACGACGTCCACCTCCTCACCCCGTTCCTGGACTCGGAGCTCCTCCGGCAGCAGGCATCCGACGACTACGAGGCCCTCGTCTCGTTTCCCGTGGAGCGCTACCGGGACCGGCTCTCCTTCATGCGGGTGCGCGGGCACCGCTGGACGGCCGGCGCGATTCCGCCCTTCTCCCTGTCGGCCGTCGCCGCCGCGCGCGACGCCGTCCGCCGGCTTCGCCCCGACGTGCTGAACGTGCATTACGTCATGCCCACGGGGCTGGCCGGGGTCGTGGCCGATCGGGTCCTGGGGGTGCCGACGGTCATGACCCTCAACGGCCGCGACGTGCCGGGGCCGGGGGTCCCGGTCCTGTGGCGATGGTGGCAGCGCGCCGTCCTGGCGCTCGTCACCGACGCGACCTACGGGTCCGCCTACTGCCGCACGGCGGTCTATCGGGGCGCGCCCGGACGCGGCGAAGTCGTCTACAACGGCGTCGAGATTCCACCCCCGCCGGGCGATGGCGGCGCCGTCCGCCAGTCCCTGGCCATTCCCGACGGCGAGCCGCTCATCTTCGCCCTCCAGCGACTCGCGCCCGAGAAGCGCGCGGATGTCCTGCTCCAGGCCCTGCGGCGCTGCCTCGACACCGCGGGAACGGGCACGCTCGTCATCGGCGGCAAGGGGCCCGAGGAGGCCCGGCTGCGCGCCCTGGTCGGGGAGCTCGGCATCGACAAGCACGTCCGCTTCGCCGGATACATCCCGCGCGCGATGCTCCCGTCCTTCTTCACGGCCTGCGATCTGTTCGCCTTCCACTCGACGTTCGAGACCTTCGGCGTCGTCGTGGCCCAGGCGATGAGCTACGGGCGCGCCGTCGTCACCGTGCGGAACACCGCCCTCCCGGAGATCGTGGGGGAGGCCGGGCTGCTGGTGGAGACGGGCGACTGGCGAGGGTTGGGCGACGCCCTGGCGCGCCTCGTCCGCGATGAGGCCCTGCGATCCCGCCTCGGCCAGGCCGGGCGCGCCCGCGCCGAGCGGCTGTTCGACTGGGACCGCATCGCCGAGGCCTACGAGGCGGTGCTGAGCCACGCGGCCCGCCGAACCCCGCAGCGGCGCGAGGCCCTCGGCCATGGCCATTAGGGTCCTCTACGCGCACCACGTGGATCAGATGAGCGGGGCCGAGCAGAGCCTGCGCCTCCTCCTCCGGCACCTGGACCCTGGCCGGGTCGTCCCCGTCTTCGCCGGGCCGGCGGCGGGGCCGTTCCCGGACGCCCTGGTCCGCGAAGGGATCCCGGTGCTGGCCGTTCCCTTCGGGCCGCTCCGCGACCTCGGCGGCGTGGTCCGCTCGGTGCGCGCGGTGTGCCGGGTGATCCGCCGGCACCGCATCGACTTGGTGCACGGGAACGGGCCTCGCACCAACGTCGTGGCCGGGCTCGCCGCCCGGTGGACCGGCATCCCCGCGATCTGGCATGTCCGCAACCTTCTGTACGGGCGGATGCGGGACGTGGACCGGATGCTGGCCGCGCTCCCGTCGGCCATCATCTGCAACTCGGATGCGATCCGCGAGCGCTTCCGCGGCAGCCGGGCGTGGCGGAAGACGGTCACCATCCTCAACGCGGTGGACACCCGCCAGTTCAACCCCGCCGTCCCCCGGGAGCCGTTCCGCCGCGAGCTCGGGATCGCCGACGGAGAGCCGGCCATCGGCATCGTCGGGCGCATCGGCCTGGGCAAGGGACACACCCAGTTCGTCGAGGCGGCGATCCGGCTCGTGCAGGCGGGTTCCCCCGGACAGTTCCTCGTCGTGGGCGAGCCGCTCTTCGCAGAGGACGCGTGGCGGGCGGAGGCCCTCCAGGCCCGGATCAAAGACGCGCGCCTCGAAGATCGGATCCGACTCACCGGACCGCGTCGCGACATCCCGCTCGTGATGCGCGGCCTGGACATCCTGGTCCTGGCCTCGGACGCCGAGCCGTGCGGCCGGGTCCTGTTCGAGGCCATGGCCTCCGGCACGGCGATCGTGGCCACCAACACCGGGGGCACGCCCGAGATCGTCCGAGACGGGCGCGAGGGCATTCTCGTCCCCCCCCGCGACCCGGGCAGCCTCGCCCGCGCCGTCGACCGCCTCATCGCCGACCCGGACCTCCGGGCGAGTCTGGGGCGGGGCGGCGCCGAGAGGGCCCGGCAGGCGTTCACGGTGGAGCAGCACGTCGCCCGCACGCTCGAGGTCTACACCCGGGTCCTGGGCGGCGCCCCGCCGGCGGCCGGCGCTCCATGACGGGCGGCGACGTCTCCGTCGTCATCGTGAGCTGGAACACCCGAGAGTATCTGGGCCGGTGCCTGGCGGCCATCCCGCCCGCGGCCGGGACGCTCACCGTCGAGACCATCGTGGTGGACAACGGATCACGGGACGGGACCCCGGCGATGGTGGCCGGGGAATTTCCGGGAGTGCGGGTCATCCAGAGTCCGGAGAATCTGGGCTTCGGACGGGCCAGTAACGTCGGCGCCCGAGCCAGCCGGGGGCGGACGCTCCTGTTCTTGAACAGCGACTGCGAGCTCGGACCGCGGGCGCTCGCCGCCATGGTCGGCGCGCTGGACGAGGAGGCCTCGCTCGGCGGAGTGCTGTGCCGGCTGCTCAACCCGGACGGGACGCTCCAGCCTTCCGTCCACCGCGCCCCGCCGTCTCCCTGGAGCCTGATCGGCGATCTCGTCTTCCTGTCCTCGCTCCGCTACGCGGTCTACCGGACGCCGGCGCTCCACCGCTGGCTCCTGCGCTCGACCACCCGCTCTCACCGGGAAGCCCACGACGTCGCGTGGGGCGGGGCGGCGTGCTTGCTGGTCCGACGCGACGTCTTCGAGGCCGTCGGCGGCTTCGACGAGCGGTTCTTCATGTACTGCGAGGACATGGACCTCTGCAAGCGGATTCGCGACGCGGGGTACCGGCTTCGCTATCTGCCGGGCCCGTCCGCGATCCATCACTGGGGCAAGAGCACGGCCCAATCGCCGGCCGCCATGCTGCAGGAGGCCTATCGAAGCCGCCTCCGGTACTTCGAGAAGCACTTCCCGGGATGGCGAGGCCGGATGGCTGGCCGGATCGTGACCGCCGAGCTCCGGGTCCGCTCTCTCGTGTTCTCCCTCATGGCCTGCCTGCCTTCCCGCCGCCAGCCGTGGTTCCGGGACCGCGCCGCGGCCAGCGCGGCCTGTCTGGCCCAGCTCCGGAAGTCCTGACATGAAGGTCAACTTCGGCTGCGGTCGGTTCCCCCTTCCAGGCTGGATCAACGTCGACAGGGATCCGGCGGTCAAGTGTGACGTGTACCACGACCTGAACGTCGTTCCCTACCCCTTCGACTCCGGCGCGGCCAGCGAGATCCTGGCCTCCCACGTCCTGGAGCATCTCGACGACCCCTTCGCGACGATGGCGGAATTCGCGCGACTGATTCGGCCGGGAGGCCACATCACCGTGCGGGTCCCCCATTTCTCGCGTGGCTTCACCCACCCGGACCATCGCCGGGGATTCGACGTCAGCTTCCCGCTCTACTTCCGGCCAGCGTTCGCCGGGGGCTTTTGCGGCACCGAGCTGGAGTGCGTCCGGCTCCGTTTCCGCTGGCTCGGCCAGCCGGCGCTGAAGCGCGAGGAACTGGGACGCGCCAGGTACGCCGTCGCGCGGGTCCTGGGCTGGTGGTTCGACTGGTGGGCCAACCTGGCGCCGGCTGTGTGCTCTCGCCTCTGGTGCTTCTGGGTCGGCGGCTTCGAAGAGGTGGAGTTCGTCTTCCGGCGACCCGGCCGATGAAGACCGGCCTGAGCCTGCCGATGCCTCGCTCCGCCCTGACGGTGGCGGTCGCCACGGTCATCGCCCTGGCCGCAGTCCGGTACGCCCACGACGTCCTCAAGCTCGGGCTCGGAGCCCCGACGATCGACATCGCCTCTTACTATGTCTTCACCTCCGCGCTCCGGAGCGGGGTCGATCCGTTCGACCGGGCCGAACTGACCCGGGTGGCCGCCATCCTCCAGATCCAGGTCGCGGGAACGCCGCCGACGTTCACGTCCGCCGGCTACCTCCTCTTCCTGCCGCTGACCCTCCTGCCGTATCCGTGGGCGCGGCTCGTGTGGCTGGTGGTGAGTCAGGCGGCCCTGGCGGCAGCGGGGGTGCTCTGGTACCGGCATCTGAGGCCTCCGGCCGCTCCGGCCCTCCTGGGTCTCTTCGTGGTTCTCTCGTATCAGCCGATCCTGGAGGACATCGCGCTGGGGAACCTCAACCAGCTCGTGCTCCTCCTCGTCTCGCTGGCCTGTCTGGCGCACGTGCGCGGCCACCCGGTGGCGGCCGCCGTGGCCCTGTCGTGGGCTGTCAATCTCAAGCCGCCGTACGTGCTGCTGATCCCGTTCCTCTTCTGGATCGGCTCCCGCGGAACGGCCGCGCTCGCCCTGGCCTTCGCCGCCGCCTGGGCGGCGCTCGGCCTCGCGGTCTTCGGGACGTACTGGCTCGCCGGGTACGCGCGGTTCCTGACGGTCGGGTCCGGACCCCTTCACGGATGGTCCAAGAACCTGTCACCGCACGCCCTGCTTCACCGCCTCCTCCGGATCGACGGCCCGCATCTCCTGGTCGAAGCCCTCGCGATCGCCCTGGCGCTCGCGATCATCGGCGGCGTCATGCGGGCCACCCGGGGGGCAGCCGGGAATCGGGAGGTCCGGCTCGCCGCCTGGGCGACCGCCGTCGCGTCGCTACCCCTCGTGTCACCGCTGACCGAAGAGGTCCACCTCGTGGTCCTGCTGATCCCCCTGCTGGTCGTGCTCTTCCGGATCGAGCAGCTTCCCGGACCGCGCGACGCGGTCCTGGTCATCGTCGCCACCCTCCTCCTGGCGAGCCGCTACTCGGTGGAGTCGTTTCCCGCGTTTGCCGGAGGGCCCGCCTCGCTCGCCTCCGGCGGCAAGGCCCTCGGCGCGGCCGCGCTCGCGCTGGTCGCCGCCCGGCTGGCCGGCCGCGGCGCGGGATTCGCGCCGCCGTCGATCCAGGTCGAGACTCCCCGGGCGACGCGGGGCGCCCCTTCGGGGGTCCCATGAAACCGCGGAGTGGAGAGGCCCGGGTGCTATCCTGCCAGGATGCCGGCGCGCTTCGGATCGGGATCGATGGGCGAGAGCTCCGAGCCGGGATCTACACGGGGATCGGCCGGTACGTGACGGGGGTGCTCCGGGCCGCCTCGCGGGACGGCTGGCCGTGCGTGGTTTACGGCGACCCGGCGACCGACCTCCGGGCCACGCTTCCGGGGGTGACCCTGCGCGTGATCAGTGGTCGGTGGACCCAGTGGTGGGATCAGGCGACCCTCCCGCGCCAGCTCGCGCGAGACCGCGTGTCGGTCTTCCTGTCCCCGTACTACAAGGGGCCGCTGTTCGCCCCCTGCCCGGTGGTGCTGACCGTGCACGACCTCTTCTTCATCGAGTATCTCGGCCGCCGTCGTCCCGTGTACGACGCCGCCCTCCGCACGGCCGCCCGGCTATACGCCCACCGGGCGGCGGCCATCATCGCCGACTCGCGGTACGGAAAGCGGGCGATCGTGGATCGGCTCGGGGTCGCTCCCGAGAAGGTCACCGTGATCCCGGTTGGGGTCGGCCCCGACTTCCGCCCGGGGGCGCTCTCCGACACGATCCGTCTGCGGTACGGCATCACCTCGCCCTACATCCTGTCCCTGGGCAACTTCAAGCCGCACAAGAACCTTCCCCGCCTGCTGCGCGCCTACGCCGGTCTGCCCGAGCCGCTCCGGGCCACGCACCGCCTGGTCCTGGCGGGCGGAGATCGAGCGCGCCGGGTGGAGCTGGAACACCTCGCGCGGTCCCTCGGCGTCGCCGCTCACGTCCTCTTCCCGGGGCCGATCGCGGACCCGGATCTGCCCGCGCTCTACGGGGGGTGCGCCCTGTTCGTCCTGCCGTCGCTCGAGGAAGGATTCGGCCTGCCGGCGCTCGAAGCCATGGCGTGCGGAGCTCCGGTCGTCGCCGCCGATCGGGCGGCCATCCCCGAAGTGGTCGGAGCGGCGGCCCTGCTGGTGGATCCCGAGCACGAGCCGGCGCTGACTGCGGCGATGGCCCGGGTCCTGTCGGAGGCCGACCTCCGGGAGCAGCTCCGCCAGCGGGGCCTGGCCCGGGCCCGGGAGTTTTCCCCCGACCGTACGGCCGACCGGGTCCTGACTCTCCTGAGGGAAGTCGGCGGGGCGCGATGACGACCCTGGTCGCCGCTCGATCGATGCGGCTGACGCACGCCGGCGCCGCGGTCGGGCTCTCGCTGCTGGCGGCGGCGTATGTCCTGTACGCCGTGCGCTTCGTCCACGAGCCCCTCATGGCCGACGAGATCTTCTTCGTCCAGGCGGCCGAGAGGCTGTCGCGGGACGGCGAGCTCGAGACCCAGCGACGGGAGAGCCTGGCCGTCTTCGGCGCCCCCGAGTTCCCCGAGCGGATCCGACAGGAGGGCCCCAGCACCCAGTACGCGCTCTGGCATCCTCCCACCTACCTCCATCTGATGGCGCTGGTGTTCACCGGCGCCGGCGCCGGGGCGGCCCAGGCCCGCCTGATCGGCCTGGCGTCCTTCGTCCTCACCCTGGTCGCGACGTACCTCCTGGCCCAGCAGGCATTCGAGTCCCGTCCCGATCGCCAGCGCATCGGGCTGCTGGCCTGTCTGATCCTCGCCATCAACCCGATGGCCCTCCAGGGGTCCCTGCTGATCGACATCGACAACACGGTGCTGGCGCCGGCCACCCTGCTCGCGCTCCTGGCGATAGTGAAGCTGACCGAGATCGACCGCCTCGCCGGCCTGGTCGCGATCGGACTGGTGTTCGCGCTGCTGTTCTGGGTGAAGCTGACGACACCCCTGGGTCTCCTCGCGTGCCTCCTCCTGCTCCTGGGCGTCCGGCACGGCCCGGTCCCGGCCGCCCGGAGAGCGGCCATCGTCCTGACGGTCGCCGGCCTCGCGTTTCTTTCGAGCTGGAGCCTCTACGCGTGGAGCCACGGCCTGCCGCTGCTGGCGCCGTTCGGGCACGTGGTCGGCAGCGCCTTCCATTCGCCGCCGCGCGGCGGCATCCTGACCGCGCTCGCCTCGGTCGGTTACACCGGCGCCCGGCTCGCGCTCTGGGTCTCGCCCTTCCTCCTCCTGCTGTGGGCGATCGCGCTCGGCCGAGTCTTCCGGAGGGCCCCGGCCGCGGTCGTCGCGCCGGGAGAGCACCTTCTGGCGCTGTTCTCGATCGTCGTGTTCGCGACCTACCTGTACATCGGGGGCCTCACCTTCAGCTTCCCGCGGTACCACTATCCGCTGCTGCCGGTCGTCGCGATCCTGGCCGCCGAGGTCGCCTCGGCCGTCCTCGCCAGGACCCGTCCGTCAGGAGGCCTGGCGCTGGCCGGGATGACGCTCGCCGTCCTCGTGCTCCTGGCGGCCGGTGATCCACTCCTGTCCACCTATCACGAGATCCGGGAGGCCCTCGTGGCCGGTGCCTCGCTGGCTCCGGTCGCGACGCACATCGCGGGGCAGGCCGCCGTCCTCGTCCTGGTCCCTCTGCTCTTCTATGTCGCCGGCCGCCGGGGTGCCGCCCGCCCGCGGAGCGATGCCCTGATCCTGGCTCTCGCCCTCAGCCTGTTCGCGTACAGCGCGGCGCTCGACGTCATCCAGGCGCGCGCCGGCTATCTCACGCGGTACGGGTACGGGGGGCGGGGGACGGCCGAGACGATCGCCCTTCTCAAGGAATCCACGGAGCCCGGGGATTTCGTCTTCGCGCCGGCCGAGCTCGTCTTCGGCCTGGGTGATCGCTCGGCGCCCTATCCGCCGAACGAAGCCTGGACGGCGGAAGAGGTGCTGACCCGGGTGCTTTCCCGCCCGGACACCAAGGCCTTCGTGTACGGCATCCCCACGAACACCGGCCTCCAGGCCGAGTTCGCGGCGCGCAACCCTCGGGTGAGCCAGCTCCTGGCCGCACGGTTTCGGAAGCGAGTCGTGGGATCCTACACGATCTGGCTCCGCGCCCCCGTGAGCCGAGACCCATGAGCGCGCCCCACTTCGATTCGGTCGCCCATGTCTACGACGAGACGCTGCCCCGGCACGTCGTCGACCATTATCGCGAGAAGCGCCTGGCCTTCATCGGTCGCCTCCTTGCCCGGGGCTCGATCCTGGACGTGGGCTGCGGCACCGGGGCCCTCGCCCGATCGCTGGAGCGAACGGGCTACCGGGTCGTCGGCGTCGACGCGTCCGCCGGGATGCTGAAGGTCTTCCGCGGGGAAGGTGGTCACGCGCTGGCCGAAGCGCTGTCCGACGCGCTGCCGTTTCGCTCGGGAAGCTTCGACCTCGTCATCACCGTCGCCACGCTGCATCACGTCAGCGTCCCCGAGGTCGTCCGGCGGACACTCGCCGAAATGGTCCGGGTCGCCCGGCCGCGGGGGGGCCAGATCCTCGTGTGGGACCACAACCCGATCAACCCGTACTGGCCGCTTCTCATGCGGCGGCTGCCTCAAGACCAGGACGGCTACCGACTCGTCCCGCTCGGCGAGATCGTCACCGGTCTGCGGGCCGCCGGCGCCGGCGGCGTTCGCACGATCCGCGCCGGCTGGATCCCCGATTTCGCGCCCCCAGGGCTCTTGCCGATCCTGCAGCGGATGGAATCGCGGCTCGAGCGGCTGCCGGTCATTCGGGCGCTCGGCGCCCACAACGTCGTGGTGGCCACGCGGGCCTGAGCGCGCGACGGCATGTGGGATGGCAAACGCGTCTCCGTGATCCTGCCCGCCTATAACGAGGGCCCGAGCATCTTCAAGGCGGTCGAGGAGTTCCTGTCCTGCCCGTACGTCGACGAGGTCGTCGTGGTCGACAACAACTCGACCGACGACACGGCGGCCGAAGTGCGTCGCACCCGCGCTCGGCTGGTCAGCGAGCCCCGGCAGGGATACGGGTATGCCCTCCAGCGGGGCCTGCGGGAGGCCGACGGCGACTATCTGATCCTGGCCGAGCCTGACGGCACATTCCTGGCTCGGGACGTCCTCAAGCTCCTCGCCTATGCCGGGGACTTCAACGTGGTCATGGGTACGCGGACCACGAAGGAGCTCATCTGGCGCGAGGCGAACATGGGGTGGTTCCTCCGGGCGGGCAACATCGTCGTGGCCAAGCTGCTGGAGATCCTCCACGGCGGCCCTTCCCTTTCCGACTGCGGCTGCACGCTGCGCCTGCTGGACCGGTCGGCCTACGACACGATCAAAGACCGGCTCTCGGTGGGCGGATCGCACTTCCTGGTGGACATGACCATCTGTGCCCTGGCCAGCCGGCTGAGCGTGATCGAGATCCCGGTGAACTATCTCGGGCGGACCGGCTCCTCGAAGATCACCGGGACGCTCGGGGGAACCGTGTCGACCGGACTCAGGATGCTCGGGCTCATCCTCCGGCGCTGGCTTCGAGGGTGGCGCTGACCATGTGTGGGATCGCGGGCTACGTGGGGGGGGCGCCGCCGGAGCTGCTGGCGGCCATGCTCGGCACCCTCGAGCACCGCGGGCCGGACGGGGCCGGGACCCACGAGGAGCCCGGAGTCGGCCTCGGCGTCACCCGGCTGGCGATCATCGATCTGGCCGGCGGGGGCCAGCCCATGACCAACGAGGACGGCTCCCTCTGGGTCGCCTTCAACGGGGAGATCTACAACCACCGTGAGCTGCGACCCGGCCTCGAGGCCAGGGGTCACCGCTTCCGGAGTCGGAGCGATACCGAGGTGATCCTGCACCTCTTCGAGGAAACGGGGGAGCGCTGCGTGGAGGCGCTCCGCGGCATGTTCGCCTTCGCCCTCTGGGACTCGCGGCGGCGCCGGCTGTTCCTGGGGCGCGACCGCCTGGGCAAGAAGCCGCTCTACTACTGGCACCGGAACGGGCTCTTCCTCTTCGCGTCGGAGATCAAGGCGCTCTTGCGGGCCCCGGCCGTGTCGCGGAGCCTCGACGGGGACGCGTTCCATCACTACCTCGCCTTCGGCTACACCCCCGGTGACCGCTCGATCTTCGCCGGCATCGCCAAGCTCCCCCCTGCCCACACCGCGACGCTCGCCGACGGCCGTCTGGCCGTTCGCCGGTACTGGGCGCTGCCGGAGGGTGAGGCCGGGGGGGGGCGCCCCCCTTCGCGGCACGACGTCGCGGCCGCCGTGCGGCACGGAGTGCGCGAAGCCGTCCGCGATCGGCTGGAGAGCGACGTCCCGCTCGGCGTGTTCCTCAGCGGGGGGATCGATTCGAGCGCCGTGGTGGCGAGCATGCGGGAGGTCACCGGCCGGCCGATCACCACGTTCTCGGTGGGCTTCGGCGCGGCGGCGCCGTCGTACGACGAGCTCCCGTACGCCCGCCTGGTGGCCCGACGGTTCGAGACCGACCACCACGAGGAGATCCTCGAGCCCAAGGTCGTGGACCTCCTGCCGGCGATCGTGCAGCACTTCGACGAGCCCTTCGCCGACTCGTCGGCGGTTCCCACCTTCGCCGTGGCCCAGGCCACGGCCCACCACGTCAAGGTCGCGCTATCCGGGGTCGGGGGCGACGAGACCTTCGGCGGATACCCGCGCTATCTCGGGGTCCGGCTCTCCGAGCGGTACCGGCGCCTGCCGCGGTGGCTCCAGGCCCGCGCCGAGCCGGTGATGCTCCGCCTCGCCCGGGAGACCGACGCGAGCCCGAACTGGGGCGACTGGGCACGGCGCTTCGTGACCGGCGCCGGGCGGCCGCTCCCCGATCGGTACCTGGGATGGACCCGGTTCTTCGACGAGGCGGACCTCCGGAGCCTGGCCACGCCCGCTCTCCGCGAGCACTGGCGGGTCGAGGTGGAGGCGGTCCAGCGCGCCGCGTTCGCCGCCCACGGCCACGGTGACCCCGTGGATGGGGCCTTTCGCGTCGACCTCAGCACGTATCTGCCCGAGGACCTCCTGGTGATGGCCGACCGGATGAGCATGGCCCACTCGCTGGAGCTCCGGGCACCCTTCTGCGACCATCGGCTCGTCGAACAGAGCCTGGCCATCGCGCCGGCGGTGAAGCTTCCGGGGCTCCGTCTCAAGGGGCTCCTCAAGCGGGCCTTTGCCGACGTGCTGCCACGCGCGGTCCTGTCCCGCCGGAAGCAGGGCTTCATGATCCCGCTCGGCCGCTGGCTCCGGACCGACCTGCGAGACCTGGTAGACGACTGCCTGGCCCCCGAGCGGGTTCGGGCGCGGGGTCTGTTCGCCTGCGCGGCCGTCGACGACCTCGTGAGGGAGCACCGGGCCGGCGTCCGGGGCCACGCGGATCGCCTGTGGACGCTCGTGGTCGCCGAGCTGTGGATGCGCCAGTATCTGGACATCAACGGCCTGTGGACGCTCTCGTGAGGCGGCCCGGGACGGTCCCGTTCGCCCCGGGTCGTCCTCGGTCGTCGGCGGGCCTCAACGTATGCGGCATACGCCTCGGCCCGCCTCCTCCCTGCGTCCTACCGGGGTGGGGGGGCCGCGGGCCTCGGCCCGGTACCTTGGCGGGCGACGCCGGCGTCGTTTTCGATTGGACGCTCTCGTCACGCCCCAGATGAGCGCGCCGCTCCGAATCCTGGTCGTGTCGGACACCTCCCCGATCTCGGTCGAGGGCGGGGCCGAGCGCGCGTTGTGGGAGGAAGTGTCCCGCCTGTCCCGGGCCGGCCACCAGATCCGCGTCGTCGGTCGGTCGCCGGCCGAGGACGTCCCGGAAGCGCTCACGCGCCAGGGCGTCCGGATCCGGCATTTTCACGCCGATCGCCGTTCGATGCTGCGGTTCCTGCGCAGCTCGATCCTCGACGCCGGCCGCGTCGCGGCGTCTGAGCTGGCCCGAGCCGACGCCGACCTCTTGCACCTCTATCAGCCGCTATCGGGGTACGCCGTGCTCCGATCCACCGCGCGTCGACGGATTCCGAGCCTCTACACCTTCCTGTCGCCGGCTCCCCTCGAGTACCGCTCCCGAACGGGAATGACCCGCCACCACCGGGGCGGCGTCGCCGGGAGCGTGGGCATGGCGCTCCTGTGGCTCATCGAAGGGACCTGTCTCCGGCGGGCGACGCGGATCCGCGTGCTCAGCGACTTCTCGGCCGCGCTGCTCTGGAAGCTCTACCGGATCCCCGAAGACCGCATCGTGAAGATCCCCGGCGGCGTGGACACCGAGCGCTTCCGGCCGGCCGCGGATCGCGCGGCCGTCCGGGAGGCGCTCGGGCTCCCGGCCGGCGTCCCGCTCCTGCTCACCGTCCGGAACCTCGAAGCGCGCATGGGCCTGGACTCCCTGATCCGCGCGCTCTCGATCCTGCGGCGGCAGGTGCCCGATCTCCTGCTGGTCCTCGGCGGTGCCGGCTCCCTCCGCGACGACCTGGAATCGCTCGTGGCCGCCCTCGACCTCAAGGACCACGTCCGGTTCCTGGGGTTCATCCCGGAAGCGGAGCTCCCGCTCTACTACCAGGCGGCCGACGCGTTCGTGTTGCCCACGCGCGAGCTGGAAGGGTTCGGGCTCGTCACGGTCGAGGCGCTGGCCTGCGGGACGCCGGTCCTGGGAACGCCGGTGGGCGCCACGCCCGAGATCCTCCGCCCCCTCGATCCGGCCCTGCTCTTCGGCGCCGCCACGCCCGAGGCCATCGCCGACGGCCTCCGGCGCTTTCTCGACGGCGATGGGCGCGCCGCGGGCGCCCGCCCCGAGGCCTGCCGGGCCTACGCCACCGCGCACTACGCGTGGGGGGGCGTCGTGGCCCGCCTGGAGACGGCGTTTCGCCAGCTCGTCGAGCTGTACGCCGAGCGGCCTCGACGGGATGAGACGGGATGAGCTGGCGGCGCTGGTCGCGTCGGGTCCGGAGGAGCCTGGGCTTGCCCGCCGTCAGCCGCCGGGCCGCGCTCTGGATCCTCCTCCTGTTCGTGGGGCTGGCCTTCCTGTCGGTGACCGTGTTCTCCGACTTCGCCACCACGCTGAGCCAGTATCGCTTCCAGCACTACGAGCCGAAGGACTTTCAGCGGGAGGAGCACGTGGAGCAGACGTCCAAGCCCCCGAAGGAGCGCTGAGGAACGGCCGTGCCGGAGAGAGCGACAGCACGGATTCTTCACGTCATCACGCGGCTCGACCGCGGAGGGTCGGCCACGAACACGCTTCTGACCGTGTCCGGCCTCCCGCCGGTGTTCCGCCAGAGCCTGGTCTTCGGCCGGACCCGCGAGTGGCCGGCGCTGGCGGGAGAGCTCCGGGGCAAGATCGAGATGGTGGAGATCCCGGAGCTGGTGCGGTCCCCGTCCCTCTGGCGGGACGGGGCGGCGCTGGTCACGCTCTACCGGCTGATCCGGCGCGGGCGCTTCGACCTCGTGCACACGCACAGCTCCAAGGCCGGGATCCTGGGTCGGGTGGCGGCCCGGCTGGCCGGCGTGCCCCGCCTCGTCCACACCCCGCATGGCCACGTCTTCGGCGGGTACGCCGGGCGGGCGACGACGCGCGTGTTCGTCTGGCTGGAGCGGTGGGCCGCCCGCTTCACGCATCGGATCGTCGGGCTCACGGACCAGGAGGCGCGGGACCACCTCGCGCTCGGAATCGGCCGCCCCGCCCAGTTCGTGACCATCCCGAGCGGAATCGATCTGACTCCGTTCGAGAAGCCATCGGAGGACGCCGCCGCGATCAAGGCCTCCCTGGATCTGCCGCGGTCGGCCTGCCTCATCGGCACCGTCGGACGCCTCGAGCCCGTCAAGGGGCATCGCTACCTCCTGGACGCCTTCGCCGGCCTCGCGCCGCGCTTTCCCGACCTCCATCTCGCGCTGGTCGGCGACGGGGAGCTCTTGCCGGAGCTCACCGGCCGCGCCCGGCGGAGCGGGTTCGGCGACCGGGTCCGCTTCCTCGGGTGGCGCGACGACGTCCCGTGGCTGCTCGGCGGCTTCGACCTCTTCGTCTTCCCGTCCCTCAACGAGGGGATGGGCCGCGCGCTGGTCGAGGCGATGGCGGCCGGCGTCCCGGTGGTCGCCTCCCGGGCCGGCGGGATCCCGGAGGTGCTGGATGGGGGCGAGGCCGGGCTCCTGGTCGAGCCGGCCAGCGGGCATGCGCTGGCCGGCGGGATCGAGGCGCTGCTCCGGGACGCGACGGTCCGGGACCGGCTCGGGCGCGCCGGGCGCGAGCGGGCGCGTTGCTTCACTGTGGACGCCATGCTCGGGAAGATCGAGGCGCTCTACCGGGAGCTGATCCCGGCGACGGGCGGCGGGCGGTGACGGTCTTCTGGCGGCTCGTCCTGCCGCTGGTGCTGCTCGGGTGCGTCGCCGAGGGCGCGCCGATCCAGGTCAGCGCGGCCTTCCACGTCCACACCTCCTCCTTCTCGACGGGCGAGCTCTCCCTGGAGGAGCTCATCCGGGAAGCCCAGCGAAAGCGGATCGGCGCGCTGATCCTGACCGAGAACCTCCTCCTCCGCTTCGAATACGGCCTGTTCCCGCTGCGCGGCGTGGTGCGCCGTGTCGTGGAGCGCCCGTCGCTCGCCCAGACCGGCGTCGAGGCGTACCTGCGCGCCCTCGACGCGGCCCAGGCTCGCTTCCCGGACGTCATCCTCGTCCCCGGCGTCGAGGTGGTGCCGTACTACTACTGGACCGGGTCGCTCTTCACGCGGGACCTCACCATGTGGGAGGGCCAGAAGAATCTCCTGATCGTCGGGCTGTCCCGACCCGAAGACTACGAGCGCCTCCCCGTCATCGGCAGCAGCCGATCGTCCGCTCCCGGCGTCGAGGGCTTCCTCAAGCTCGCCCTCGGACTGGTCGCGATGATCGGCGGCGTCGGCCTGCTCCGGAGGCGGCGCGAGCGCGCCGTCCGGCTCACGCACTTCACCGTCAGGGTCCAGAAGCGATACCGCGCCCCCGGCTGGATGGCGCTCGCGGTCGGCGGGCTCCTGGCAGCGGACGCCGTCGCCTCTCCCGCGCTCAACCCCTACCGAGGCAACCTGGGAGTGGCGCCGTATCAGGCCGTCATCGACGCGGCCGAGTCCCGAGGGGGCATGGCCTTCTGGTCGTTCCCGGAGGCGCGGGATCTGAGCCAGGAGAGCGTCGGCCGCCTCGGCACCGTGACCATCCGGACCGATCCATACCCCGACGCCCTGCTTCAGAGCCACGGATACACGGGGTTCGGCGCGATCTACCCGGACACCACGACCGTCACCGAGCCCGGCCGGCAGTGGGACCGGCTGCTGGGGGAGTACGCCCGGGGACGGCGGTCACGGCCGGCGTGGGGAATCGGGGAGCTCGGGTACCACGGCCCGCCGAAACCGCTCGACGAGGCGCTCACGATCCTGTGGGTCCCCGAGCGCTCCCGCCCGGCGGTCTTGCGGTCGCTCCGGGACGGGCGCTTCTACGCCGTGAGACCGCGATCGGACTTCCAGCTCCGCCTCGACGACCTCTCGATCGGCCAGGAGGGATCGACCGGGTGGGCGCCCATGGGCGGGGAGCTCGCCGCGACCGGCCCCGAGCGGATCCTGGTACGCCTGCGGCTCTCGGCCAGCGACGGTCGCGCGGTGCCGGTGAGCGCCCGGCTCATCCGGGACGGGCGGGTGGTGGCCGAGGTCCAGGGGACGACGCCCTTCGAGGCGGTCGTGCCGGGGGAGCCGCCGGCCCCGGGCGCCCGCGAGTTCGTCCGCCTGGAGGCGACCCAGCCGCACTGGCTCCTGTCGAATCCGGTATTCGTCCGGAGGGCCCCGTGAAGGTGGCCATCCACCAGCCCCAGTACCTCCCCTGGGTCGGCTACTTCGACAAGATGGATCAGGCCGACAGCTTCGTCATCCTCGACGACGTGCAGTTCAAGAAGAACGAGTGGCAGAACCGGAACCGCATCAAGACGGCATCCGGCTGGCAGTGGCTCACGGTGCCCGTCCGGCATCGATTCCCCCAGCGCATCTCGGAGGTCGAGATCGACAACTCGGCGCCGTGGGCGCGGAAGCACCGCCAGGCGTTGATCGCGAACTATGCCGGCGCGCCGTGCTTCGAGGCCCACCGGGCCTTCTTCGACGATCTCTACGATCGGGAGTGGCGGCGGCTTCAGGACCTCTCGCTGGCCACCGTCGTCCATCTGGCGGGGGCCCTGGGGATTCACACGAAGCTGCTGCTGGCGTCCAGCCTGGCCCTGCCGAGCCCGCCGAGCGAGACGGCCGCCTCCGACCGTCTCATCGCCATCTGCCGGGCGGTGGGGGCCGATGTCTATCTGTCCGGCCCGGGCGGCCAGAGCTACCTCGATCTCGGTCGCTTCCAGCAGGCGGGGGTGCAGGTGGTCTTTCAGGCGTTCCGGACCCCGCCCTACCCTCAGCGGTTCGCCGCATTCGAGCCGGACCTCTCGGTCGTGGACCTCCTCTTCAACTGCGGCGCCGAGAGCCTGGACGTGCTCCGGCGGGGCCGGGAGGAGGGCGCCACCTGATGGGGATGGCCCGGGCTCTGGGCGAGCTGCCGGTGTCCTTCGACGGGCGTGGCGTGCTCGTCCTCTGCTACCACTCCGTGCGAACCCGCGCGCACTTCGCCGCCCAGATGGCCGAGGTGGCGGCGCGGGGCTACACCGCCCTGTCGCTCGGGCAGTTCACGGACTGGCTTCGCCGGGGGAAACCGGTGTCCACGCCGGCCGTCCTGCTGACCTTCGACGGCGGCTACCGCGATCAGCTCGAGCACGCGGTTCCGGTCCTCGGATCGCTCGCGCTCCCGGCCACGTTCTTCCCGGTGACGTGCTACCTGGACGACGAGAGCGCCGGGGTGCCCGCCATCCGCCGAGCCGACCTCGTCGCGCTGGTCGGGGCTGGCCACGCGGTGGGCTGCCACACCCACACCCACCCGAGCCTGACCGCGCTGCCGGCGGAGGCCGTCGAGCGGGAGGTCGTCGCCTCGAAGCAGAGGCTCGAGGACCTCCTCGGCGAGCCGGTGAGCGCCTTCGCCTATCCCTACGGCGACGCGGACGCACGGGTCGCCGGCATCGTCGAGCGGGCCGGCTTCGAGGTGGCGTTCACCGTCGACCTCGGCGGCGTCAGGCCGGGTGACGACCCGTACCGGCTCAAGCGTCTCCCCGTCCTGGGCCAGCCGGGACGGGTCCAGCTCGGAGCCTACTTGTCCGGCGCTCCCTTCCTCTCGGGCGGCCTCCTGCTCTACTGGAAGGTTCGGGAGCGCGGGCTCTCCAGGGAGGGAGGACCGTGAACATCCTGGCCATCGGGGCGCATCCGGATGACATCGAATTCGGGTGCGGCGGCACCCTGATCAAGTACGCCCTCAAGGGCCACGACATCCACCTCCTGGTGCTGACCGACGGCGGGCGCGGCGGCGACGCCGCCGAGCGCCGGCGGGAGCAGGAGGAGGCGGCCAGGCTCCTTGGCAGCCAGCAGCTCTTCTGGGGCGGCTACCAGGACACCGAGGTCCCGCTCGACCGGGACCTCATCCAGAAGGTGGAAGGGGTCCTGCATCGCATCCAGCCGGACCTGATCCTCATGCCGTTCGGCGACGACACGCATCAGGATCACCGGCACCTCTCCACCTCGGCGGTCACCGCCTCGCGCTACACGCGAAACGTGCTCTTCTACGAGGGGCCGACGACCGCCAACTTCACCCCCTCCGTGTTCGTGGACATCAACTCCGTGATGGAGCGGAAGCTCGCCGCCCTGCGCGCCCATGCCTCCCAGGTGGCGAAGACGGGCGTCGAGCACCTGGACATCCTCGATCTGGCGCAGGCCGCGGCCCATTTCCGCGGCATCCAGGGCCGAGTGCGGAACGCGGAGGGCTTCGTGCCCCTGCGGCTCTTCATCAACGTTGACTGATCGGTTCCCCGGCCGTCCCATCCCCCATTCCCGGCCGACGCTCGCCGGCGCCGACCAGGAGGCGCTGGCCGACGTCGTCGCCTCGGGTTTCATCGCTCAGGGACCGCGGGTGGCCGCGTTCGAGCGCGAGATCGCCTCCGCCCTGGGGGTCTCCGGCGGGGTCGCCACCAGCTCGGGAACGGCGGCGCTTCACCTGGCCCTGCTCGCCCTGGACGTGGGCGAAGGGGACGAGGTTCTCCTGCCCACCTATGCGTGCGCGGCCCTGCTCCACGCCGTTCGCGCGGCCCGCGCCGTGCCGCGCCTCGTCGACTGCGACCCGGCGACCTTCAACGTCGACCCCGAGGCGGCCCGAAAGGCCTGCACCCCGCGGACGCGAGCGCTGGTCGTCGTCCACTCGTTCGGGCTTCCCGCCGACCTCGACGCGCTGAGCGCGCTGGGGGTGCCCGTGATCGAGGACGTCGCCCAGGCCTTCGGCGCGCGGGATCGCGATCGGCCCGTGGGCAGTGTCGGGGCGGCGGCCGTCCTGTCCTTCTACGCGACCAAGCTCCTGACCACAGGAGAGGGCGGCATGCTGGTCGCCCGGGACGCGCGGATCCTGGCCGCGGCCCGGGATCTCCGCGAGTACGATCAGAAGGCGGAGGATCGCCCGCGGTTCAACTACAAGATGACCGACCTCCAGGCCGCGCTGGGCCTCGCGCAGCTCGCCCGGTTTCCGGCCTTCCTCGGGCGCCGGCAGGCCCTGGCCGCGCTCTACCGGGATCGGCTGGCCCACCTTCCGCTCGAGCACCCGCCCGTCCGGCCGGACCGCGGGTCGGTCTACTACCGGTATGTCGTCAAGGGGCGGGAGCCGGCCGACCGCTATCTCGCCGGCCTCATGGCCCTCGGCGTGGAGGCCCGGCGGCCCGTGTTCCGCCCCTTGCATCGCTACGTGGGTGCCGAGGGCTTCCCGGGGGCGGAGGAGGCCTGGGCCCGGGCGGTGTCGCTTCCGCTCTATCCGGCGCTCACCGACGACGAAGCATGCCGCGTCGTGGACGCGGCCCGCCAGGTGTTCGCGTGACCATCCTCGCTCGTTCCAAGCGGGCGCGGGCCGGCCCGGGCTGGGTCCTCTACCTCTCCGCCCTCGTCGCCACACTCCTCCTGTTCCTCTTTCCCCTGCATCGGTGGTTCGCGGAGCGAGGGGGGCGCTGGCTCTTCATCCTCCTCTTCTCGCTCCTCCTCTCCTTCCTCCTGGTGAGACCGATCCGGGCCTTCGCCCGGCAGCGCGGGATCCTGGACGTCCCCGACCGCCGGAAGCTCCACGGGGAGCCGATCCCGCTGCTGGGCGGGTTGGCCATCTACACCGCGTTCATCGTCAGCCTGCTGGCGAACTCGATCCTCTCGCCGGCGGTGGCGGCGTTGCTCCTGGCCGGAAGCGCGGTGATGGCCGTCAGCCTCTTCGACGACGTGTGGCCGCTCCCGGCCGCGCTGAAGCTGGCCGTCATCGTGCTGGCCACGCTGGTCGTGGTGTATTTCGGGATCTCGCTGACGCTCTTCCCCACCCGAACCGTCTGGGGCCAGGCGCTGAACGTCCTCCTGACGGTGCTCTGGGTGGTCGGCATCACCAGCGCCATGAACTTCTTCGATGGAATGGATGGGCTGGCGGCCGGCCTGGCCGCCATCACCGCCTTCTTCCTGGGCGTGATCGCCTACCAGAGCCATCAGGTCTTCCTGGGCTGGGTCTCGGCCGCCCTCCTGGGGAGCACGCTCGGCTTCCTGCCCTACAACTTCCGCCCGGGGCAGCGGGCCACGATCTTCCTGGGCGATGCCGGCAGCAACTTCCTCGGGTTCATCCTGGCCTCGCTGGCGGTGCTGGGCGAGTGGGCGGAAAACCACGTCGTGGACCTGGCCGCGCCGCTCCTCATCTTCGGCGTGTTCATCTACGACATGATCTACATCACCGCCGACCGCGTGCTCACGGGCCGCGTGCGGAGCTTCGCGGAGTGGATCGAGTACGTGGGCCGCGATCATCTGCACCACCGTCTGGAAGCGGTGCTGGGCCGGCCGGAGTACGCCGTCCTGTTCATCTTCGGCATGAACGCGGTGCTCGGCGTGAGCGCCGCCGTCCTCCTCATGGCCTCGCCGTTTTCCACCTGGCTGCTCCTCCTCCAGGCCATCGTGATCCTGCTGATGGTGACCATCCTCGAGCGGCGGGGGCGGCGCACTTCGCGTGATCCATAAGCGTCTTGACGCCGTGCCGGCCGTTTCCTAAACTGAAGTACTCACCATCATGGGGACCAGCGTTCGCGGGGCCCTGGACGGCCGCTACTCGAAGGATCCCGACTTCGTCTTCCGCCGGATCGCCGACGAGGTGCTCCTCCTGCCCATCCGCCGGAACATGGGAGACCTGGAGTCCGTCTACGCCCTGAACGCGGTGGCCGCCCGCGTCTGGGAATGGCTCGATGGCCGCCGCACCGGCCGCGAGATCCGCGACCTGATCGTCGGCGAGTTCGACGTCAGCCCGGAGACCGCCGAGGCGGATCTGGAAGACCTCCTTCGGCGGCTCGCCGAGATCGGGGCCGTGAGGATGAGCGCGCCATGACGGCGCCCGCCCTGCCCACCATCAGCTACGGCGAGCTGACGGACCGGATCCAGCGCGGCAACGCGCGGGCCCGCATCCCGCTGGCCGGGAGCTGGGAGCTGACATTCCGGTGCAACTTGCAGTGCGGGCACTGCTGGGTGAATCTCCCCGCCGCCGACCGGGCCGCCCGGACGCGCGAGCTGACGGTCGAGGAGATCCGCCGGATCACCGACGAGGTCGTGGAGGCAGGATGCCTGTGGCTGCTCCTCACCGGGGGTGAGGTGTTCATCCGCCCCGACTTCTTCGAGATCTACACCTACATGAAGCGTGCCGGGCTGATGCTCACCGTTTTCACCAACGGCACGACCATCACCGAGCGGGTCGCGGACTTTCTCGCCGAGTGGCCGCCCCGGCGCATCGAGATCTCGCTCTACGGGATCACGCCGAAGACCTACGCGGCGGTGACCGGAGTGCCGGCCCTGGAGCGGTGCCTGCGCGGCATCCGCCTCCTGCTGGACCGGAAGCTCAACCTCCGGCTGAAGAGCGTCGTCACCACCGAGAACTACGACGAGTACCTGGCGATCCGCCGATTCGTCCAGCGGGAGCTCGGCCTCCGCGAGTTCAGCTACGACCCCAACCTCAACTACCGGAAGGTCGAAGGCCGCGCCGGCTTCGCCCCCGCCCGGCACCGGGTGCCGCCCGAGAAGATCGTCGAGCTGGACCGGACCCTCGATCAGGACACCGGGGACGGGCTGCGGAATTTCTATCAGAACGCGGGACCCGTCAAGAGCTCCTACGTCTTCACGTGTGGAGCGGGGATGAACAGCTTCCACATCGATCCCTACGGCCAGCTCTCCACCTGCATGATGGTCCCGAGCCACACCTACGACCTGCGGCAGGGCTCGTTCCGGCAGGGCTGGGAGGAATACTTCCCGTCTGTTGTGTACCGCAAGCGGGAGAAATCGTCGCGGTGCCACACGTGCTCGATCGCCAGTGCCTGCGACAACTGCCCGGGCTGGTCGGTCCTGGAGCACGGCGAGTTCGAGCACCCCAACGACTACCTGTGCGAGCTCAACCACCGCCGGGCGGAGGTCTTCGAGGCCCCCGCGCTGCTCACGATCACGCCGAAGGAGCCCACCTATGCCTGACGCTACCCCGTCGCGGAAGACCTACGTCAAGCCCGACCTCACCCGTGTGGATCTGGTCGAAGAGGAGGTCGCGCTGGCCGTGTGCAAGACCCTCGCCCCCCAGACCGTCGTCAAGGGGGCGGCCTCCGGCGGCTGCGCGGCGAAGGGCTGCAAGAACGACACGACCTCGTAGCCGTGGACGGCGCGCGTCGCGCCACCCTCGCGATCGGGGGACTGCCCATCAGGCTCGCGTCCGACACCCCAGTCCCCCCCTGGACCCCCGATGCCATCCACCGGGAGTTCCTGAGCGACCCCGATACCGCGCCCGGGCTCACTCTGAGCCTGCGCTACGGATCCCTGCCTCCTCTCGGGTGGAGCCGCCTGCGCTACCGGGGGAACTACCTCTGGGCGATCCGGGAAATCCCGGACGGCTTCCTCCTCGCCGTGAAGGGACCCAGCCGGCGGGCAACTCCGGCCCGGGTCGCGCGCCTGGATCGGCGCTGGGGTGCCGGAGATCTCTTCGTCCGCGTCGACGCCGTCCACTCGGGGCTCGGGCGGGACCCCCTGGAGTTTCCCCTCGAGGTGGTCCTGCTGGTCGGCGCCCTCGCCCATCGGGGCGGGATCGTGGTCCACGCGGCCGGCGCCATCCGGAATGGCCGGGGATTCGTGTTCGCCGGGCGCTCCGGGGCCGGAAAGACGACGATCGCGCGCCTGCTGCGAGAGGCGGGCTTCGACATCGTCGGCGATGAGCGGGTGATCCTCCGTCTCGACGGAGACCGGGTGAGGCTCCACGGCACGCCCTGGCCCGGGGACCTCGGTGTCGTCTCGGCCCGGTCCGCCCCGGTCGCGGCCCTCTTTACCCTCGATCAGGCGCGGGCCACCCGGGCGACGCCGCTGTCCGCCGCCGGCGTCAGCCGGGCGATCCTTCCGCGCTGCCGCCTCCCGGTCTGGGATCGCGACGGGATGGCCCTCCTCCTCGACACGATCGCCGAGATCGGGGCACGCCTGCCCTGCTATCGCCTCGCCTTCGTCCCCGATGCCTCGCTCGTCGATCTGGTGAGCCGATTTGCGGCTTGAGTCGACGAGCCGGACGGCGAACTTCTCACCACTGGCGATTTCCTCGCCACGACGGTCGCGGTGACGACGACGAGATCCAAGGGCGCGTGGAGTCGAGCGATTTCGACTGGGCTCCGGGAAATCCCGTGGTCAGAAGCTGGCCGATCGCCGCCCGGAGTATCGAAACAAAAGGCTTTGATTCGCAGGCGTTTGCGTCTTTGCCTCTATCGTGTACGGGTCTTGCATCCAGTGGGGGCTATCAAGAGCCCTGGCTAGCGGCTGACGAGTTTCCGCCGTGCCAGGACCGCCCTTGGTCGGGAGTCTCGTGCGGCTCATCGTCGAGGAAGCGCTGCGCCGGGGCAACTCTGTCTGGTGGCGACCCCGGGGATTCTGCATGGTCCCCGCGATTCGGGACGGCGAGCGGGTTCTCGTCGCGCCGGTCAGCTCGCGAGCGCTTCGCATCGGGGACATCGTGCAGTACGCGTCCCCGGACGGCCTGCGGGTCCATCGCCTCCTCGGGCGGCGGCGCGATCCGAGCGGTGAGACCCGGCTCGTGCTCGGCGGGGACAACTCCGAAGAACCGCTCGAGGTGGCGCGCCCCGCCGACCTGCTGGGGCGGGTCGTCGCCGTGGAACGGGAGGGGCGGGTCACACGCCTCGACTCGTGGTGGAAGAGAAGGGTCGGCCTCGTCAGGGCATGGACGCGGCGGGTGCGCCGCCCTGGGAGGGTAGTCGGGCCATGAAGTGGATGGTCATCGCGCTCGGGATCGCGGCCGGCCTTCTGCTCGCCGGGTCTCCCGGCGCCCAGGCGGCCCTGTCCCAGATCCAGGTGACGCAGACGGTGAAGGTGGGGCGTCATCCGAGCGGCGTGGCGATCGACCCCGGTCTCTCGGTGGCGGTCACCGCCAACCAGAACGGCCGGTCGGCCTCCATCATCGACCTCGGCTCGGGCATCGTTCGCGACGTGCCGGTGGGGCTGCACCCGGTGGCCGTCGCGGTGAACCCCGACACGCACGAAGCGGTGGTGGCGAACGCCTCCTCCCACTCGATCTCGGTGTTCAGCCTGACGGCGATTCCGCCCACCGTGCGGACCATTCCCGTCGGCCGCCGCCCGGTGGCGGTCGCCGTGCACCCGGGCCAGAACCGTGCCGTGGTCGCCAACCAGCACACCAACACCGTGTCGGTCGTGGATCTGGCCTCGGGCTCGGTGGTGGCCACGCTGCCGGTCGGCCGGCATCCGTCCGGCGTGGCCGTGAACCCGGCGACGGGCATGGCCGCCGTCACGAATCAGCTGGAAGACACCGCGACCCTCATCGACCTCATCGGGTCGGCCGTCCATTCCGTGATCGTGCTGGATCGGGCGAACTTCCAGCGCAAGCACCTCAAGCCGACCGGCATCGACTACGACACGACGACCAACTCCCTGGCGGTGGCCAACACGGGCGACGACAGCGTCAGCGTGCTGGCCCTCGACGGCGCCAGTCGGCCCACCAGTCAGGCGATCGTGCCGGTCGGGAAGAAGCCCTTCGGCATCGCGGTCAGCTCGGGGAACGACTTCGCGCTCGTCACCAGCGACAAGGACGACGTGTTCGCCCTGGACCTCTTCGATCGGAGCGTCTTCGCCAAGGCCGACGTCGGGAAGCGGCCGCGCGGCGTCGCGGTGGATCCGGCCTCGTGCCGGGCCGTCGTCACCAACACGAAGGACGATACCATCTCGGTCCTGAGGGTCCCCTGTAACGTCCTCAAGCTCGACGCCCTCGACCCGACAGGGGCCTTGATGGGATCGGGCCCCCTGACGCTGATCCTGAGCGGCACCGGCTTCGTCGCCGGCTCGGTGGTGAATTTTGGACCGTCCCCGGCCCTGGTCCCATCGGCGATCAGTCCACTCAGCATCACGGTGACCGTTCCGGCGAGCCGCCTCACGAGCGCCGGGACGATCGACGTGTCGGTGAAGACGCCGTCGGAGACGTCGAACCGCCTGCCGTTCGTCGTCAGCCGCTTCCTGCCGCCCATCCTGACCGGCCTCACGCCCTCCACCCGCACGGCGGACTTCCAGGACTGGGTCCTGACCGTGAGCGGGAGCAACTTCCGGCCGGATGCGGTGATCACGTTCAACGGCTGCCCGCTCTCGCCGTCCCATCCCGCCGAGTGCCCGGCCGCCACCACCGTCGTCGACAGCTCGACCAAGGCTCACGCGACGGTACCCGCGATCCTCGTCGCCCAGGGCGCGGTGGCCCCGGTTTCGATCGTGAACCCCGACGGCGTCGCCTCCAACAGCCTGGCCTTCCTCATCGTGAACCCCGTGCCCGTGCTGAGCACGCTGACGCCCAACAACGCGGAGGCCGGCGCCGGGGATACCGAGGTCGTCGCGATCGGCTCGAGCTTCGTGCTGAGCTCGCAGGTGCTCTTCTGCGGCGCGACCTGCACGCCGATCCCCGCCGTCCCCTTACTCGCCAACCCCCCGGTGCAGATCAATGCCACGATTCCGGCCAGCCTGCTGACGACGCCGGGGGTCTACGCGGTGAGAGTCTTCAACCCCC
>DASYQW010000034.1 GCA_036005065.1 Candidatus Methylomirabilota bacterium
GTCTGGTCGAGGCGGCTGACCGGCGTCGTCACCGGCGCCGCCCGCACCGTCTCGGGCGCCGTTTCGGCCTCCCGGGCGATCCGGATCATCGCCTCGCAGAACTCGTCGAGCGTCTCCTTGGACTCCGTCTCCGTCGGCTCGATCATCAGGGCCTCCTCGACGATCAGCGGAAAGTAGATCGAGGGGGCGTAGAAGCCGAGGTCCAGGAGTCGCTTGGCGATGTCGGTCGCGGTCACGCCCTGGCGTTTCTGGCGGCGGGCCGAGAAGACGACCTCGTGCATGCAGGGCTCGGGGTACGGCAGGTCGTAGTGCGGCGTGAGCCGGGCCTTCACGTAGTTGGCGTGCAGGATCGCGTTCTCGGACACGGCCCGCAGCCCCTCGGGGCCCATGGTGCGGATGTACGTGTAGGCGCGCACCAGCATCCCGAAGTTGCCCCAGAACGACTGCAGCTTCCCGATCGACTTCGGCCGCCGCCAGTCGAGCCGGTCGCGATCCCCGTCGCGCACCGGCACCGGCACCGGGAGGAACGGCGCCAGGTGGGCCTTGACCCCGACCGGGCCGGCCCCGGGGCCGCCGCCCCCGTGGGGCGTGGTGAAGGTCTTGTGCAGGTTCATGTGGACGACGTCGAAGCCGAGGTCTCCGGGCCGCGTGATGCCCAGCAGGGCGTTCAGGTTGGCCCCGTCCATGTAAACCTGGACGCCTTTGGCGTGGCACAGCTCGGTGATCTCGAGGATCTTCGATTCGAACAGCCCCAGCGTGTTGGGCACCGTGATCATGAACGCCGCCACGTCCTCGTCCAGGTGCCGCTCCAGGTCGAGGAGGTCCACTTCCCCCTCGGCGTCGGACTTGAGCTGGATCGTCTGGTACCCGGCGATCGTCGTGGACGCCGGGTTGGTGCCGTGGGCCGAGTCCGGCACCAGGACCGTCTTCCGCGGGTGGCCCTCGTGGTCGAGGTGGTAGGCCCGGATCATGAGGACCCCCGCCAGCTCCCCCTGCGCCCCGGCCGCCGGCTGGAGCGAGACCGCGTCCATCCCGACGATTTCGGCCAGCATGTCGGCCAGGCTCCCCATCAGCCGGAGGGCGCCCGGCATCGCCTCGTCCGGCGTCAGGGGATGGAGGCGCGCGAACCCGGGCAGCCGCGCCATGTCCTCGTTGACCTTGGGGTTGTACTTCATCGTGCAGGAGCCGAGCGGGTAGAAGTGGGTGTCCACCCCGTAGTTCATCCGGGAGAGCCGCGTGTAGTGGCGGACGACGTCCAGCTCGCTGACTTCCGGCAGCTCGGCGGGCTGGCTCCGCAGATGCGTCGTGGGGAGCAAGCGGGTGAGGTCGCTCTCGGGAACGTCAGCCTCGGGCAGCGAGTAGCCGACGCGCCCGGGCACCGACAGCTCGAAGATCAGCTTGTCGTACGTCATAACACCTCACTGTACGAGCAACCGCGGCCGGGTCGAGAGCCGAGCAGCCCTAGGACGCAGGGAGGAGGCGCGCCGAGGCGTATGCTGCGCACGCGCGCCACCGGACGTCGCGGGGCTGGGGCCCCGCCGTCCGGGGCGAGCCACCCAAAGTTGAGGCGCGCCGACGACCGAGGACGACGGGATGCGACGGCTATCGGCCCGGCCACAGCTCGAAGATCAGCTTGTCGTACTCGTTCATCACACCCCCTACGCGACAACCGCGGCCAGCGCCTCGGCGTACGCGTCGATCTCGGCCCGGGTCCGCATCTCGGTCACCGCCACCAGCAGACAGTCCTTCAGGGTGCGGTCGAACGGCTTGAGCGCCAGGCCGCCCAGAATCTTCCGCTTCCGCAGGGCGCGGAGCACGCGGTCCGGCGGCTTGGGAAGCCGCAACACGAACTCCTTGAAGAAGGGGGCCTCGAAGCGGCGGCTCACCCCGGGCACCCGGCCCAGCACCTCGGCCGCGTAGTGGGCCTTGGCGGTCGACAGCGTGGCGACCCGGCGGAGCCCCTCCTTGCCCACCAGCGCCAGGTAGATCGTGGCCCCGAGGGCGACCAGGGCCACGTTCGTGCAGATGTTCGACGTCGCCTTCTCCCGCCGGATGTGCTGCTCGCGCGTCTGGAGCGTCAGCACGAAGCCGCGCCGCCCCTGGTGGTCCACGGTCGCGCCCACCAGCCGGCCCGGCATCCGCCGGACCAGCTCCTTCCGGCAGGCGAAGAGACCCAGGTAGGGGCCCCCGCCCATCACCGGGGTGCCCAGCCCCTGCCCCTCCCCGACCACGATGTCGGCCCCCGCCTCCCCGGGCGGCCGGAGGACCCCCAGCGCGATCGGATCGACCGAGACCCCGCACAGCGCCCCGCGCGCGTGGGCAATCGCCGCGATCGCGTCCAGGTCCTCCAGGCCGCCGAAAAAGTTCGGGTACTGGACGAGCACCGCCGCCGTCTTCTCCGACACCGCCCTCCGCAGCGCCTCGAGATCCGTCACCCCCTCCGCCCACGGCACCGTCTTGATCGGCAGCCGCGGCCCCGCGCAGTAGGTCGCCATCACCCGCCGGGCCAGCGGCGACACCGCCGCCGAGACCACGACCTGCGCGCGGTCGGTCACCCCGTGGGCCATCAGCGCCGCCTCGGCCAGCGCCGAGCCGCCGTCGTAGATCGACGCGTTGGTGACGTCCATCCCCGTCAGCTCGCAGATCATCGTCTGGTACTCGTAGATCGAGCGCAGCGTGCCCTGGCTGGCCTCGGGCTGATAGGGGGTGTAGGCGGTGAAGAACTCCGACCGCAGCAGCAGGTGGTTGATGACGCTGGGCACGTAGTGGTCGTAGGCGCCGCCCCCCACGAAGGAGACCGACTCGCCGCCGTGGGCGTTCGCCCCCGCCAGCTCCCGCAGGTGGGCGGTCAGCTCGGCCTCGGCCAGGGCGGGCGGGAGGCCGAGCTCCCGGCCCAGCCGAGCCTTGGCCGGGAGCCGCTCGAGCAGCGCGTCGAGGTCGGCCACCCCGATCGTCTCCAGCATCGCCGCCCGCTGGGCGCCCGTGGTCGGAATGTAGCGCAGGGGCCGGCCCGGCCCCATCAGTGTCCCCCCGCCGTCTTCACGTACGCCTCGTAGTCGCTCGCGCTCAGCAGCGCCTCCAGCTCCTTCGCGTCCGCCATCGCGACGACGATCAGCCAGCCGGCGCCGTAGGGATCCTGGTTCACCTGCTCCGGCCGCTCGGTGAGGCTCTGGTTGGCCTCCACGACCTCGCCCGAGAGGGGGGCGAACAGATCGGAGACGGCTTTGACCGACTCCACGACGCCGAAGCTCTGCATGTGGCGGACGCGGGTCCCGACCTTCGGCAGCTCGACGAAGACCACGTCCCCCAGCTGGTCCTGGGCGTACTGGGTGATCCCGACGCGGGCCCGGGTGCCTTCCACCTTCGCCCA
>DASYQW010000035.1 GCA_036005065.1 Candidatus Methylomirabilota bacterium
CTGACCCTGGGCCGGCGGACCATCGCCTCCCGCGCCTACGTCGCCTCGTTCAACTTCAAGGGCGCCGACCAGCAGAAGCGGGTCGCCGACCTCTCGGGCGGCGAGCGGAACCGGCTCCATCTCGCCAAGCTCCTCACCCGCGGCGGGAACCTGCTCCTCCTCGACGAGCCGACGAACGATCTCGACGTCGACACGCTCCGCGCGCTGGAGGACGCGCTGCTCGGCTTCTCGGGGTGCGTCGTCGTCATCAGCCATGACCGCTGGTTCCTCGACCGGATCGCCACCCACATGCTGGCCTTCGAGGACGAGGGGCGGGTGGTCTGGTTCGAGGGGAACTACGCCGACTACGAGGCCGACCGGCGGAAGCGCCTCGGCGCCGAAGCCGACCGCCCCCATCGGCTCCGCTACAAGCGGCTCCGCCACTGACGGGAGCGAGCATGCCAGGACCCACGCCGAGCGAGGATGATGTGATCGGCTACCTCAAGACGCTGTCCAACTGGGGACGCTGGGGGACGGAGGACGAGCTGGGCACCCTGAACCTGATCACGCCGGCCAAGCGGCTGGCGGCGGCGCGCCTCGTCCAGGACGGGATCCCCGTCACCTGTGCTCGGCCCATCGTCACCGACATCACGGCCGACACGACATTCCAGGTGATGCGCTTCATGGTCGACAGCGGCGAGGGCCGGGACACCGCGAGCCCCGAGCGACTGCTGCAGCGCCGCGGCGCCGGCGAGTTCATCGGCATGGTCTTCCACGGCTACACCGTGACCCACGTGGACACGCCGGCCCACTTCTTCTGGGAGGGCCAGATCTACAACGGCCGGTCCTGTAACCTCGTCACCGCCCGCGAAGGCGCGACGGTGGAGTCCGTCGAGCTGTTGCACGACGGCGTCGTGAGCCGGGGGGTCCTCCTCGACGTCGCCCGCGCCCGGGGCGTCCGCTGGCTGGAGCGGGGCGAGGGGGTGCGCCCCGAGGACCTCGAGGCCGCCGAGCGCGCGAGTGGCATCCAGGTCGAGCCGGGCGACGTCCTGCTGGTCCGCACCGGCCACTACGCGCGCCGCCTCGCCGAGGGCCCGGCCAACCCGACGCAGGCCGGCTCGCCGGGCCCCCATCCGGCGTTGCTGCCGTGGCTCCGCGCGCGCGGGGTCGCGATGTGGGGGAGCGACACCCACAACGACGTGACGCCTACCCCGTACCCCGCGATGGGCCATCCCTTCCACATCGGGGCCCTGGTCGGACTCGGGCTCTGGCTCATCGACAACATGAACCTGGAGGATGTCGCCCGGGCCTGCGCCGAGCGGAATCGCTGGGAGTTCCTCCTGACCATCGCGCCGCTCCGCCTCCGCAACGTGACCGGCTCGCCGGTGAACCCCATCGCGCTGTTCTGATCGCCCTCGATAGCCGCCCGGGGGTCACCATAGACGGCCCCCACGTGAGGCCCGTCGTACCTACCGCAGCCCGGGGTGCTAGAGTGATCGAATCCGGCCTCGCGTCGCGGGGTCGGTGACATGCCGAGCAGCTCGGAGTGGAGATCATGAAGGGTCGGCCCCGCCGTTGGCTCACGCGCCTCCTCGTCGGAGGTGCGCTCGGCCTGGGCGTGCTGGTCGGGCTCCGCGATCTCGGGGCGCAGGACGCGGCACCGGAGCGGCCCCGCCTGATCGAGGTCGTCACCGCGCCCGAGCTCGACGGCGGCGCCGCCTGGTTCAACGTCGACCGGCCGCTC
>DASYQW010000036.1 GCA_036005065.1 Candidatus Methylomirabilota bacterium
AGCACCGGCAGCGTGATGAGGGTGGCGGCGGCGGCCAGCGTCCCCCAGTTGATCTCCTCGTAGGAGATCATGTTGAAGACGGCGATCGGGAGCGTCCGGGTCTCGCGGCCGGCCAGGATCACCGAGAAGAGGAAGTTGTTCCACGAGAACACGAACGAGAGGATCCCCGTCGCCACCACTCCCGGCTTGACCAGCGGCAGCGCGACCCGCCAGAACGTCCCGAAATACGAGCAGCCGTCGATGAGGGCGGCGTCCTCCAGCTCGGCCGGCACGTCCTCGAAGAAGCCGATCATGACCCAGGTGATGATCGGCAGGCCGACGATGAGGTGGGTGAGGATGAGGGCGCCGTAGGTGTCCACCATCCGGAGCTGGCGGAAGAAGATGTACCAGGGGATCAGGTACGAGATGCCGGGGATGATCCGGGCCGCCAGGATCGTCAGGGCCAGCCCGCGCTGGCGCCACCGCGCGATCGAGTAGGCGGCCGGGAGCCCCACCGCGAGCCCGAGGGCCGTGCACCCGAGCGCCACCACCAGGCTGTTCCAGGTGTAGAGGAGGAAGGGATACTTGGTGAAGACCTCGCGGTATCCCTTGGTCGTCACGCTGAAGGTCACGAACGAGGGCGGGTAGGCCGTCGCCTCGACCTGCGGCTTCAGGGAGAGGGTCACCATCCAGTAGAAGACGAGCCGTCCATCGGCCTCGCGCCGCTGGCGCTCGAGCACACGCCGGCCCGGGTGAAGGCCATCAACCGCGAGCTGGGCACCACCATCCTGATGGTCGAGCAGAACGTCCGGCGGATGCTCACGATCGCCGACCGGGTCCACCTCATGAAGCTCGGCACCCTGGCCGCCGTCGAGGGCTCGCCGGCCGAGCTCCTCCGGAACGTGGAGCTCCTTCGCGCCTACCTCGGCTGACGCCGAGCAGATCGGTCTGGGCCTCGGCACACCGGAGCGATCGTTCGGGCCAGTTATGGTAGTTCTTGCTGCCTATCAGGCCGTTACGCTCGGCAAAGGCGGCGATCCCGGCGTCGATCGTGCGCAGCGGCGCCTCGATCCTTTCCCACTCTTCTTCCGAACCGTGAAAGCCGTTCGGCATGCGGGTCGTCCGATTACCGGAACTCAAGGGTTCAGGCGATACCCCATGATTTTTACCCTCATGATACCGAGGCCGGTCCCGCTGCTTCGAAACGCCGTGAACTCGAGGCTCGTGCCGGGGTTCGCGTAGAACCGGGCTGCGTGGGTGGCGGCGAAATGTCGGTCGTTCCCGAACACGCCCTGGAATGTCAGGACGAGGAAATGGAAGGTATTCAGAGTGCCACCCGAAAGATTCGGGGCGGTGGTTCGAAAGTGCAGGCGCATGTCGCCCTCTCGGGTGGCGCCTCCCAGCGTGATCGTCTCGATCACGATCCGTTTGTCGGCCGGTACGGCGATGGATGCCGATTTTACCGTCTCGCCGCTCGCGAAGCCTATCGCGGCGGAAGCGGCGAATGGTTGTCCGGCATCCGGGTCGGCCGGCGGGATCGCGGCCACCGCCAGCCGCCCCTGAACCAGCGGTGACACGGTCCCGGTGGTGACCCCCAGAAGAACGACACCGACGGCCGCCAGCGCGTATATCCTGAACTGGGTCATGACTCCCCTCCCCGACGGTGGTCCCCGTCACGTGCCGATCGCACGAAGGACGTGCGGCATCCCGCTTCTCCGAGACAGCGCTTCGTGGGACTCTACGCCGGTGGGGGAAGCGGCGTCAACCGGCCGGGTCCCAAGGAACCAGGGGGACGGACTATGAGCGGACCCGCGCGATACGGCCACGCCACCCGTCCGGTCGAGTTCGGCGAGCTCCCGGCCGACGTCCGGTACGGAGACCTCCTCGATCTCCGCCTCGCGGCCCCCGGCCCGGAACAGGACGAGGGTGCCGTCGCAACGCGGCGGCGGCGCGGCGTCCGGGCGCATCAGGAAGGCGAGGCGGTCCGCGTCGGACGCGGGATCACGGGCGACGCGCTCCGCAGGGGCGGCGAGGCGCGCGAGGCGGCGGGGGTGGTCCAGCCCCGGTGGCTCCAGTGCGCGCGGCGCGATCCGCCGCCCCGGCAGCGCGTCGAGAAAGCGTCGCTCGAGGGGGGCCCACATGACGTCGGGCGCATCGAGCAGAAGGTCGTCCGGATGCACCAGATACACGTCGAGGTGGCACAGGGCCTCCCGGTGCACCGCTGCCGCATCCGCGAGCCGATGATTCGTAAGGTGGGCCTCGTACGCCCTGAGCAGGGCTCGCAGCTCGGCGTGCTTGGCCGGCGTTGCGAAGGCGTCGCCCCGGAGATCCTCGGCGGTCAGCCCGGCCATCCGCCACTCACGGATCGCCGCCCAGAGGGCGTCGGCCATGCGCGGCTGCTCGGCGAGGACGCGGAAGTAGGTCGGCGTGGCCCGCGACAGGTCGAAAAGAAGCCGCATAATGAGGGCCGGGCCGACGCCGTCTGGCGCCGGGTCGATCCCCCGCTCCACGAGGAACGGCGCCGCCATCTGGAGTGCCAGCTCGAGCGGTGGCATGAATCGGAGGCTTGCTCAGCTCGTGCCCTCGAAAGCCAAGCGCTCTCCGAGCGTATGCCCGACCCTGTAACCCGGGACAAAGACCCACTTCGCGCGGGTCCGGTGATCTCGGCAGAGCTGGTGGAGCTGGGCGACGAACGGATCCACGGCCCCGGCGATTTGGAGTCCGCGATCATGTCTACAAGGTGCGCATCCTCGACGAGTCGAAGGGCACCGCCGCCAAGACGCGCGTCCTCATCACCTCGGGGGACGGGGAGGAGACCTGGGGCACGGTCGGCGTCGCCCCCAACATCATCGACGCCTCCTGGCAGGCCCTGGTCCACTCGGTTGAGTACAAGCTCCGCCGCGACGAGCGCCGCGGGCTCCACTCCGCCGGATCGATGCCGGGCTGAGGCTGCCGGCCCTCCTGCCGCCGTCCGTCGCGTTCGTTGCGGCGGCGGCCTGCTCCGGCGTCGGCGTCCCCTGGCTGGCCGCGGGCATCCGTTGGCAGCACCTCTAGAGCGGAATGCCCTCCTCAACGGCCAGGCCGACGGTCCCGAGATCGCGCCGCTCCCGGGCGAATTACTCTTTTGCGTCGAGACGGTGGCACCCCAGACGCACGTGCCGCAGGCGGTGTGCCTGCTGGAGCCCTCGGGGCAGTCGGAGCGGCTCGTTACTGCTTGACGGCGCCGAAGGTGAGCCCGGTGACGATGTGGCGCTGGACGATCAGCGCCAGCAGCAGCACCGGCAGCGTGATGAGGGTGGCGGCGGCGGCCAGCGTCCCCCAGTTGATCTCCTCGTAGGAGATCATGTTGAAGACGGCGATCGGGAGCGTCCGGGTCTCGCGGCCGGCCAGGATCACCGAGAAGAGGAAGTTGTTC
>DASYQW010000037.1 GCA_036005065.1 Candidatus Methylomirabilota bacterium
GGCGGGAAGCCGCCGTAGCCGAGGAGCAGGAGAACGATCGGGACCAGGGGGATGATCGCCTTCGCTACGTTCAGGCGGAACGGAGCCTCATCTTTGGGCGGCGGCTCGACCAGCGTCGCCTCGTCCGGCGGGCCGTTGCCCGCGCGGTTGAGCACCGCGAAGACGAACGCCGCGACGATCGCCCCCGCAATGCTCGCGGGGATGACGCGGGCCGAGAGGTCCGGCGCCGAGAGCCGGACCGCGCCCGCGATCGCCTGCACGTCCTGCGCGCCGGGGTTCAGGAGGTCGCCACCGAACGAGGCGCCGAGGATGAGAGCGGCACCGGCGACAACCGCGGAATAGCCGCTCGCCATCAGCAGCGGCACCATGATCGGACCGAGGGCGGCGGCGGTGCTCGTCTGGCTGGGGACCGCCATGTTGACCAGGTAGGCGACCAGGATCCCTCCGGGCACGACCAGGATCCGGGAGGCGCGCACGGGGGCCAGCAGCAGGTGGATCAAGTGCTTGTCGCAGCCGGTGGCCGTCATCAGCGCCGCGAAGCCCATGGCGGCGCAGATCGGCGCCACCATCGCCGCGATCATGGCCCTCGTGAAGGTGTCGGTTACGGCCAGCGGCTTGCCGGCGAGGAGCGCCATGGCGAAGCCGGACGTCAGCAGGACGAAGCGCACCTCGACCCGGCGCACCATCGCCACGATGGCGGCGACGATGATCAGGACAGCCAGGATCAGCAGGGGAGTCGCCGGTTACTCGAGCTTGGCCAGCTCCTCGCGCACGACCTCCGCCGTGAGCGGCAGGTAGACCGCCTCGTCGGAAACGACCTGCTGGCCCTCGCGGCTCAGGACCAGCTTCAGGAACTCCTTCACCTTCGGCTCCAGCGGCTTGCCCGGCGGGCGGTTGACGAACACGTAGACGTAGCGCGCCAGCGGGTAGCGATGCGTGTAGATCTCGTCCTGCGTCGGCGCGACGAATGCGCCCCCGGCCTTCTCCGCGAGCGGCACGACCTTGACGCCGGGGGTGACGTTGGCGAGCAGGGCGTAGGTGAGGCCGCCGGGGTTGTTCCGACCGATGTCCTGGGCCGCCGTCGTGAAGGCGTGGGTGAACCCCTCGGTGCGCACGTGCTGGATGCCGTCCTTCCATTCGCCGCCCAGGAGGACGATCCGCTTGACGAACTGCTCGATGCCGTTGGGCGGCCGGAGGCCATAGAGCTTGATCGGCCGCGCGGCCCACTCGCCGCGCAGGCCGAGGTCTCCCCACTTCGCGATGTCGGCCGCGCCGCGCCGCCGGTCCTTGGAGTAGATCGCGTCGAGCTGCGCGAGCGTCAGGCCGGCGATCGGGTTGTCCTTGTGGACGAGGACCACGGTCGAGGCGGTCTTGCCGAGCGAGCCGACGCTGCCGGTCGCCACCCGGATCGCGAGCAGCGGATAGCCGAACTTTTCCAGGAAGGCCTTGTCCTCGGCCGGCAGCAGCTCCCGTCCCACCGGCGCGGCGTGCGCGCGTCCATCGATGAGCGCGGGCGCGCCGGTGCCCGAAGCGCGGGCCTCCATGGCCACGCTGAGCTTCGGGTAGGCCGCGCGAAACAGCTTGACCCAGCCGAGCGTGATCTCGTCCATCACGTCGGCGCCGACGAGGTTGAACTCCTCCTCGGGCTCCACTTTCAGCTCGCCCGGCTGCCAGCTCGGGATCGACGGGTCCACCGGGATGCGCGGCCCCGGCGCTGCGTACTTGACCGCCCAGGCCGGGCCCCCGGCCGCGGCGAGCAGCGACGAGACGGTCAGGACCCCGATCATCCGGGGCCCGGTCGAGCTCTTGCTCGTGTTCATGCTCCCGGTCCTCCTCTCTCGATCCTGGTTCGCGCGCTCAGAACTTCACCCGCACGGAGAGCGTGGCCGCGCGGGGAGAGCCCGGGCGGATGTTGAGGCTCGTGGTGGCGGTCCCGAGATTGCTCTCGTAGTACCGTTCGTCCAGCAGGTTGACCATCCTCGCCGTCAGCTCGTAGCGGCGGCCGACGTAGTAGATGCCGCCGTCGACGCGGAAATAGCCGGGCAGGCTGAGCACGGGCAGGGTGGACGAGCTGCCCCGGATCGTCCCCGCCCGCTCGCCGCTGTAGACCAGGCCAAGGCCGAAGCCGAGACCGCTGAGCGGGCCGCGCCTGATGTCGTATCGGCTCCAGAAATTGGCACTGTGTCGCGGGGCGTTCGTGATTCGAGACCCGACCCGGACGGGATCGGAGTCCTCCGTCACCTTGGAGTCCGCGAAGGTGTAGCCGGCGATCACCTGCCAGTTGTCGAGGATCCGGTGGCTGAGAGTGGCTTCCAGGCCGCGGCTGCGCTCCTGTCCGATCTGGTCGTTGACGGCCTGCGCGACGAGCGTGATGAGGACGTCGTCCTTGGTGATCTCGAACAGCGAGAGGCTGGCCTCACCGCGGCCGCCGCCCAGGTCGGCCTTGACCCCGGCCTCGAGCTGGCGTCCGCGCTCCGGGCCGAAGGGGTTCTCGCCGCGGGCGTCCGCGGCCCCCGGCGGTGGCGGGGTGAACGAGGTCGCGAAGCTGCCGTAGAGCGACCACGTGCGGCTCGGCTGGAAGACCAGCCCCACCACGGGGAGGAGGGCGTCGCTCGTCTTCTCCCTCACCCTCGGATTGATCCGCAGCTCCTCCTCCTGCGATTCCCGGCGGTCGTAACGCAGGCCCGCCAGCGCCTTCCAGCGCGGGCTCAGGTCGATCTGATCGTTCAGGTAGACGCCGTAGCTCCACGCTGGCGTGTACCGGTGCGTGTCCGCCCGCGACGCCAGCCCTCGCGCGCCATGGACGGGGTTCAGGATGTTGACGTTGAGGCTCGCGGCGCTGGCGAATTGCACCCGGTCGAAGTCGGTCAGCTCGTATCCGCCGTTGACCCCGAAGAGCAGCTTGTGCTGGATCGAGGCCGTGGAGACGCTCCGCGCCAGCGTCGTGTCGAGGTAGTGGAAGCGCCGGGTGTTGAGCTGGCGCCGGTCGCGGCGGGTCACGGTGGTGAGCCCGGTGAGCCCCAGGTTCTCGAAGCCCTTGGTGTCGTCCTCGTGCCAGACGCTCCGCCAGTTCACGTTCCAGGTCAGCCCGCCCCCGAAGAGCTTCTTCAGGGAGAGGCTGGCCGTCTTGCCGTCCTCGTTGATGTAGTCGGCGGGCTCCTGGTAGCGCACGTTGATCGGGGCCACGAGCGTGATGTCGTTCTGCGGCGCCACCAGGCCGCTGTCCAGGGCCGTCCGCGTCCGGCGATACTCGAACTCCAGGTTGAGGATCGTCCCATGCCATCCCAGCCAGGACAGGGAGGGGACGACGTAGAGGTCCTCGTTCTCGGCGAAGTCGCGGAAGGTCTGCTCGTTGTCGTAGGCCGCCACCAGGCGGTAGAGCAGCTTGCGGCTCTTGTCGATGGGGCCGGTGAAGTCCGCGGCCAGGTGGTACTTGTTGCTGTCCCCGAAGCCCGCGCCGGTGCCGAAGAAGGTGCCCCCACGAAGGTCCACGATCTGGGCGCGCTCGGCCTGCGGCTTCTTGGTGACGATGTTGATGATGCCGCCGGGCTGGGCCTGGCCGTAGAGGACCGAGCTGGGCCCCTTGAGCACCTCGATCCGCTCCACGTTCTCGGTGGAGGGGGAGTTGAAGCGGGCGGCCAGGCCGGGCAGGCCGTTGTACTGGATGTTCCCCGTGTTCGACGCGCGAATCCCGCGGATGACGAAGTCCACGCCGGTGTTGCCCGAACGGCTCACCCCCGTCGTGTAGTTGTAGAGGTCGGCGACGTTGGTGGACTCGATGGCCTTCATGAACGAGCTGGTGTAGCTCTGGACCGAGAGCGGGATGTCCCGCACGGGCGTGTCGATCTTGAGCGCGCTCATGGAGTGCGCGCCGGTGAACGAGACGGTCACCTCGTCGGCGAAGCTCGCCGGGGAGAGCGTGACGTCCGCCGTCGCCGGCTCCGAAGCGCTCACGGTCAGCTCCTTGGTGGCGGGCGCGAAACCGTCCCGGAATGCCGTCAGGAGGTACGCCCCGGGGGGCACGTCCTGGAACCGATAGCGGCCCCTGGTGTCCGTGGTCGTGTCACGGCCGAAGCCGGACGACCCCCTCAGGGTGACGGTCGCGCCCACGATCACGCCGCCCGTGGAGTCCATCACCTGCCCGGCGGCCTCCTGGACGGCGGGCGCGGCGGTCGACGCGCTGGGATCCGGTCCCGCGGAGGCGATGGCTGCCCCGCCGAGGACGAGGGAAACGGAAACAACAGCGGTACGCGTCGTCATGAGCCTCTCCTGGGCCCTTCGACGGGCCCGACCCTGGCGGTTAGAGCCGGCGCCTCAGGGATAGCGTCGCCTCCCTCGGATTGCCGGGGCGGATGCGGACCAGGTTGAAGGCCCCCCGACGAGCACGCCGCCGACGAGCGCTCGTGTCATTCTCCGAATCCGATCGGACGGACGGGACGATCTCGTCATTCCTGCCTCCCCATGTCCCCGGCATCGATGCCCAGGTTCGCTCCCGAGTGAGCCGCCATCATCGATCGATGTCGATGAACGCTCGATGAACCGACCCTGCTGGCGGGCTCGAGGGAGGAGCGGGGACCAGGGGCGCGCGTGCACGATGGGGCATCGTCGCCGAGAACGCCACCCGGCGGATGACGCATCGCCTGCGCCCAGGGCTGATCGAATCGCCGTCCGCGTGGCACCGGCCGGACGGTCAGGAGCCCTGGGGACCGCCATCGGCGCCGCACGGGCCAAGCACGCGTGCAAGGCGATGGTGTAGGCCGACGGCCGATCACGAGCTCAGCGTTATGCAGCGGCGCTGAGGGAGGGGACGGTTACTCGAGCGGCTCGGGCGAGGCGCAGGTCGCGACACGGGCGAAGCGCCCCAGGTCGAACGCGCTCTTCTTCTAGGAGCCATGCGTAGGACGCATGGGCGCGAGGGGC
>DASYQW010000038.1 GCA_036005065.1 Candidatus Methylomirabilota bacterium
CGGTGCCGAAGCGAGGACACGTGCTTGACACACGACGAGGCTTCATGATGGAGTGCGCACCACACTCTCGCCTCGGGCCACGGCGCATCCGGCAGCCACGAGAAAGGAGCCGAGCATGCCTCAGGGAAAGACCTCCAGGCGACTCAGCCGACGAGACTTCCTCCGGACGGGAGCCCTGGCGGCCGGGGCGACAGCGGTGTGGCCCGCGCGCTCGGCGTCCGCTCAGCCCAGGAGTGTCCCGCGAAACCGGACGCTGACGCTGGTGTGGATCGGCAGCCGGGAGGGCCGCTGGGTCGACTACGAGTTGTGGAACCCCTACGCCATCGGATCCAATCACCAGAACGGGCCGGGCATCCTCTACGAGCCCCTGGCCTATTACAGCGCCTTCGCCGACAAGGAGTACCCCTGGCTGGCCGAGAGCCATCGGTACAGCCCCGACTTCAAGGAGCTGACGATCAAGACCCGCTCCGGTATCAAGTGGAGCGATGGCACGCCGTTCAGCGCCGAGGACGTGGCCTACACGCTGACGAGCCTCCGCGAGCTGGGTCCCAAGGTGCGGTGGGGCGTCGACGTGCAGCAGTTCATGCAGGAGGCCAGGACCACCGACCCCAACACGGTCGTGGTCAAGTTCAAGGTCCCGGCCCCCCGCTTCTTCTACTTCATGACCTACAAGTACGACATCGGCGTCTACATCGTGCCGAAGCACATCTTCCAGGGCCAGGACTGGACGACGTTCAAGCACTTCGATCCGGCCAAGGGCTGGCCGGTCACCACCAGTCCCTGGAAGGTCGCCTTCTCCTCGCCCCAGCAGAAGATGATCGATCGGCGGGACGAGTGGTGGGCGGCCAGGGCCGGCCTGGCCCCGATGCCGAAGGTGGAGCGCAACATCTGGCTCCCGAACGCCGGCGAGCAGCAGGCGGCCCAGGCGCTCATCACGAACCAGCTCGACTACGGCATGAGCCTGCAGGCCGCCACCTTCCCGACGGTGTTTCGCCAGAACTCCAAGGTCACCACCCACTCCGGCCAGAAGCCCCCCTATGGCTACATGGACTGGTGGCCGATCTCGCTCTACGTCAACAACGAGCGACCGCCCTTCAACGACAAGGACGTCCGCTGGGCCCTGAGCCATTTCATCGACCGGCAGCAGATCGTCGACGTGGGTTACCTGGGCGCCTCCGCCGCGTCCCCGCTCCCGCTGCCGGAGTATCCGCCGCTCAAGCCCTACATCGACGCCGTGAAGGACCTTCTGGCCAAGCACAACACCCTCGAGTTCAATCCCAAGAAGGGCGACGAGCTGCTCACCCGAAAGGGCTGGAAGAAGGACAGCGGGGGATTCTGGGTCGACGCTCAGGGCAATCGCCTCAAGCTAGACATCATCGGCTTCGGGTCGAGCGGGCCCGCGATCGGGCCGGTGCTGTCGGAACTGTTGAAGCGCCAGGGCGTCGACGCCAGCTTCAGCCTGCCGCCGGATTTCGACGACCGGTTTCAGAAGGGCCAGTACGCCGGGGCGATCTACGGCCACGGCGGGAGCGTGAACGACCCCTACCACACGCTCCGGCTCTACCAGAGCTCCACCGTGGCCGTCCCCGGCGCGCACCTCGTCAACTTCGCCAAGTGGAAGAACGAAGCCTACGACAAGCTCGTCGACCAGGTGTTCGTCACCGACATGACCAACAAGGCCAAGCTCCTCGAGCTCTGGCGCAAGGCCATGGAGATCTGGATTCCCGAGCTGCCGGACATTCCCCTGGTGCACAACTTCCACCGGATCCCCATGAACACCACGTACTGGACGAACTGGCCCACGGCGGAGAACCCGTACGTCAACGGCGCCTTCTGGCACCTGACGTACGCCATGGTCCTCTGGAACTTGCAGCCCACGCAGTAGAAGAACCCCGCCGAACGGTTGGGGGCCGGCCCTGTCCGTCCCCCGACGAGGGGGCAAGCCGTGCCCGTCGACTACCTGGCGAAACGGTTCGGCGTCTTTCTGCTGATCGTCTGGATTGCGGCGACCCTCAATTTCTTTCTGCCCCGCTTGTCCGGCCAGGACCCGGTCAGGGTCAAGCTACTCCAGCAAGCCCAGCTCGGCGGCTACGTCCAGGCGGGCATCGACGCGATGGTCAAGGAGTACGACCGGCGGTTCGGCCTGGACCAGCCGCTCTGGGTCCAGTACCTCGCCTATCTTCACGATGCGGCCCGGTTGGACTTCAACTACTCCATCGCCAATTACCCACGGACCGTGAACGAGATCATCGCCGAGGCGATTCCCTGGACCATCGGCCTGCTGGGCGCGACGACCCTGCTCTCCTTCGGCATCGGGACCTTCCTGGGCGCGCTGCTGGCCTGGCCGAGGGCGCCCCGGTGGATCCGGTTCCTCCTGCCGCCGCTGTGGGCGCTTCACGCCATTCCGTTCTTCCTGTTCGGGCTCATCCTGATGTACCTCCTGGCCTTCCGGATCACGGTGCTGCCGATGTTCGGTGGCTACAGCGCCGGAGCGTTTCCGGCCCTGACCCTGGATTTCGCGGCCGACGTGCTCAAGCACTCGATCCTGCCGGCGATGTCCATCGTCCTGGTGGCGACGGGAGGGTGGGCGCTGACGATGCGCGGGATGATGGTCACGACCCAGGGCGAGGACTTCGTGACCTTTGCCGAAGCCAAGGGGCTCAAGAGCCTCACCATCTTCCTGCACTACTGTGCGCGGAACGCCATTCTCCCCCAGACGACGGGCCTGGCTCTGGCCCTGGGACAGATCCTCTCGGGGGCGGTCCTGGTCGAGGTGATCTTCGCCTACCCCGGCATCGGCACGGTTCTGTACCATGCCATTCGGGAGAACGATCACTTTCTCATCCAGGGAATCGTCTTCACGGTCATCGTGGCCCTGGGCCTGGCGACGTTGATCCTCGATGCGATCTATCCCCTCCTCGACCCCCGGATCTCCTACCGAAAGGCCTAGGTGTGTGTCGGAGTAACCCGGCGGCTCGCCCGAGCGCACACCGCGTCGAGCAACCCTCCGAGCGGCGGCTATGCCGCCGCAACCGAGGGGGGGCATCGGGGGGGTCTTCCGAGACCCCCCCGAAGAACTAGCCTCGCCTGATGCTGGCGGCTGGGCTGCGCTACGCGCGCCGCAACGTCTCCCTGGTGGTGGGCGCGGTCTTCCTCCTGATCCTGGTCCTCTTCGTGGGGCTGGGCCACCTCTTCGTGAACACGAGCCGATCCCGACCGCTCTCCGTGCCCGCCCTTCGACCGCCGTCCTGGGAGAACCCCTTCGGCACGGATCGGCAAGGCCGGGACTTGCTGGCCGTCATGGTCGCCGGAACCCCCCTGACCCTGCGGATCGGCTTCGTGGCCGGGTTCCTGGGGGTCGGACTGGGATCGCTCCTGGGCTTCGTCTCCGCGTACTACCGCGGGAAGCTCGACACGGTCATCCGGGGGATCGTCGACATCGGCCTGACCGTGCCCGGACTGCTGGTGCTGATCATCATTGCTGTCTCGATCAAAGAAGGTCTGACGGTCGACCAGATGGCGATCGTCGTGGCTTCCCTCGCCTGGCTGAATCCAACGCGCACCATCCGTGCCCAGGTGCTCAGCCTGAGAGAGCGCGCCTACGTCGAGGTGGCCCGTCTGTCCGGCATGAGTGGTCCCGCGATCATCGTCAAGGAACTGATGCCCAACCTCCTGCCGTACCTGGCGGCCACGCTGGTGAACTCGGTGTCGAACGCCATCCTCGCCTCGGTCGGCCTGGAGGTCCTCGGGCTCGGACCCATCGATGCCCCGACCCTGGGGATGACCCTCTACTGGGTCAACTACAACGCCGCGCTCATCAATGGCTGGTGGTGGTGGTGGGTGGCCCCTATCGCCATCATCCTCATCGTCTTCCTCGGGCTCTTCTTCCTCACCGTCGGATTGGACGAGCTCGCCAACCCCAGACTCCGAAGCGCGGTATGATGCCGGACATCCTCGGGATCCGCGGGCTGGTGGTTCACTACCACACGCCGCTGGGCGCGGTGAAGGCGGCGGACAACGTCACATTCAGCCTCCGAGCCCGGGAGCGGCTTGGCCTGGCCGGGGAGTCCGGATCCGGCAAGTCCACCCTGGCCCTGTCCATCCTCCGCCTGATCAAGCCCCCGGGCCGCATCGAGGCCGGGGAGGTCTGGCTCGACGGCGTCAACCTGTTGACCCTCGCCGAGGAGGAGATGCGGCAGCTCCGGCTGGCCCGGATCGCCCTGATCCCGCAGGGCTCGATGAACTCGCTGAATCCGGTGATGCGGATCAAGGGCCAGATCGCCGACGCGCTGAGGGACCACGGGGCACGGATGGCCAAGCGGCACGTGGCGGAGCGGGTCCGCGACCTCTTGCAGCGGGTCGGCCTCCCGTCCGAGGTCGCCGACATGTTCCCCCACCAGCTCAGCGGTGGCATGAAGCAGCGGGTCTGCATCGCCATCGCGATCAGCTTGCGCCCCAAGGTGATCATCGCCGATGAGCCGACCAGCGCGCTCGACGTGGTCGTGCAAAAGCAGGTGATGGAGACGCTGGCCCGGGTGCAGAAGGACCTCGACGCCTCCCTGCTCCTGGTGGGGCACGACATGGGGCTGATGGCCCAGTTCGTGGACCGCGTCGGGGTCATGTACGCGGGGAAGCTGGTCGAAGTCTCTCCGGTACGCCAGATCTTCACCAAGCCGCTGCACCCGTATACCCAGATGCTCATCGCCAGTCTCCCGTCGCTCACGCGAAAGGGCGTCTTCGAAGGCATCCCGGGCCTGCCGCCGCTGCTGCGGGACGTTCCGGCGGGGTGCGCGTTCCATCCCCGATGTCCCTTTGCCTTCGATCGCTGCCGGACGGAAGCGCCCGCCTTCCGAGAGGCGCGGCCCGACTCCTGGGCCGCGTGTCACCTCCCGTAGGCCGACGCGGTGGCGACACTACTCGAGGCCCGCAGCGTCACCAAGAGCTTCGGCGGTGGCTTGCTCGACCGGAGCCACACCGTCGCCCTCGCGGACTTCTCGCTGACCATCGACCGCGACCGGCCCTCCATCACCGCCGTGGTGGGCGAGAGCGGCAGTGGAAAGACGACTCTGGGGCGGGTGCTGCTGGGCCTGGTGACGCCGACGCGCGGACAGGTCCTCTACCAGGGCCGGGATTTGCGAACCATGTCGGGCGGGAACTGGCGAGCCTTCCGCCGCGAGGTTCAGGCGATCTTTCAGGATCCCTACGAGGTGTACAACCCCTTCTATCGGGTGGACCACGTCCTGACCACGCCCGTCGCCAAGTTCGGGCTGGCCTCCTCGCGGGCCGAAGCCCGAGCCTTGATCGAGAGCGCGCTGGAGGCCGTGGGGCTGCGGCCCGAGGAGACGCTGGGGCGCTATCCACACCAGCTGAGCGGTGGCCAGCGCCAGCGCGTGATGGTGGCCCGGACCCTCCTCCTGAGGCCGCGCCTCATCCTGGCCGACGAGCCGGTGTCGATGGTGGACGCGTCCCTCCGCGCCACCATCCTGGGCTCGCTCCGCCAGATGACCCGGGATCTCGACATTTCCGTCATCTACATCACCCACGACCTGGCGACCGCCTATCAGATCAGCGAGAACATCGTCGTGCTGTATCGCGGGTCGGTCGTCGAGGCCGGTGACGTGGAGCTGGTGGTCAAGCACCCCCGGCATCCGTACACCCAGCTGCTCATTTCATCCATTCCCCTGGCCAGCGCCGAGCGGACGTGGTCCACCGAGGGCGTGCCGAACCCCGCCGCGATCCAGGCGGCCGGGAGTGCGGGGTGCAAGTTTGCCCATCGCTGCCCCTTCGCCGCCTCGCCCTGCCTCGAGGCCGC
>DASYQW010000039.1 GCA_036005065.1 Candidatus Methylomirabilota bacterium
GAGCTCCAGGACGTGACGCCCCCGGATCCCGTCAAGCCCGCCTTCAACGAGGTGAACGAGGCGCGCCAGGACCGGGAACGGACGATCAACCAGGCCCAGGAGCAGGCCAACCGGGAGATCCCCAAGGCCAGGGGCGAGGCGGCCCGGACAATCACCGAGGCCGAGGGGTACGCCATCGCGCGCGTCAACCGGGCCAACGGAGAGGCCGCGCGATTCGAGGCCATTCTGGAGGAGTACCGGCGGGCCCCGGAGGTCACTCGCCGCCGCCTGTACCTGGAAGCCCTGGGCGCCATCTTGCCCGAGGCGAAGGCTCTGTACATCGTGGACGGCGATCAGAAGGCCCTGGTGCCCTGGCTCCACGTGGAGGCGGGTGACAGGCCCGCCCCAGGAGGGAAACAGCCATGAAGACCGGGCTGAAGGTCGGCCTCGGCATCCTCGCAGTGGTGATCCTCCTCGTGCTCAGCGGAACCTTCTACACCCTGGAGGAGGGCCAGCAGGCGATCATCGTGCAGTTCGGCCGGCCCGTGGGGGCGGCGGTGACCGAGGCGGGCCTGCACTTCAAGCTCCCCTTCGTCCAGGAGGTCCGGCGCTTCGAGAAGCGCCTCCTCATCTGGGACGGCGACCCCAACCAGATCCCCACCAAAGGGCGGGAGTTCATCTGGGTGGACACCACCGCCCGCTGGCGGATCGCCGACGCCAAGAAGTTCCTGGAGAACGTGGCCACCGAGGCCGGAGCCCGGTCCCGCCTGGACGACATCATCGATTCCGTCGTCCGCGACCAGGTTTCCGCCAGCGAGCTGGTCGAGCTGGTCCGGAGCGCCTCGTGGGAGGTCCCCGCGGGAGAGATCCTGGAGGAGGTCCCCGCCGAGGTGCGGGAGGAGTTGAAGAAGGAAGTCAGCCGCGGTCGCGAGGAGATCACCCGGACCATTTTGGCCGAGGCCCGGAGGATCATCCCCCAGTACGGGATCGAGCTGGTGGACGTGCGGATCAAGCGCCTCGACTACGTGGAGAGCGTCCGCGAGAAGGTCTACGCCCGGATGATCTCCGAGCGGAAACGGATCGCCGCCCGCTTCCGGTCGGAGGGAGAAGGCCAGAGTGCCGAGATCCTGGGGACCATGGAGAAAGAGCTGCGCCAGATCCGCTCGGCCGCCTACCGGCGGGCGCAGGAGATCCGTGGAAAGGCGGACGCCAAGGCCACGCGGGTCTATGGCGATGCCTACAATCGCCATCCCGCGTTCTATGCGTTCTCGCGGACCCTCGAGGCCTACAAGGAGACGCAGAACAAGAACTCGGTCCTGATCCTCACGACGGACAGCGACTACTACCGGTACCTGAAAGACACGGTCGGGCCGGGACCGGCCCGCTAGCACGGAGGGATCGATGGACGCGAGCTTCGCAGGCCGCGCGCTGCGCGCGGCCAGGCTGGACGCTCAGCTGTTCGAGGAGGTCGAGGACGACTCGCGCGCGACCGTGCAGGCGGGCGGCGTCGTTGTGCTCGCGGCCGTCGGCGCCGGCGTCGGCTCCGGTGGACAGGGGTTCGGCGAGATCCTCGTGGGGACGGCGGCGGCGCTCGTCAGCTGGTTCGTCTGGGCCTACCTCGCTTACTGGGTCGGCACCCGACTGTTGCCCGAGCCGGCGACGCGAGCGAGCCACGCCCAGCTTCTGCGCACGGTCGGCTTCGCCAGTGCCCCGGGCGTGCTGCGCGTGCTCGGCGTGATCGGGCCGCTTCGGGCCCTCGTTTTCGTCGTGGCCGGGCTCTGGATGCTCGTGGCGACCGTGATCGCGGTCAGGCAGGCGCTCGACTACAAAAGCACGTGGCGGGCCGCCGGCGTCAGCGCCATCGGCTGGGTGGTCCAGGCCGTCTTGCTCGCGACGACCCTCTGGCTTCTGGGCGGCCCCGGACGCCCGGCCTGAGGCCGGTGCGGCGACCGCCGAGCTACTTCGACTGCGTGAGGGAGCGCAGCGCTTCTTCCAGCCGTTTCTGCTCGGTTCCGTAGCTCGCCCAGTCCCCTCGCCGCATCGCGTCCTGGGCGCGGTTCCAGATCTCCAGCGCCCGATCCGCGAGCTGACGCGTCCCCGCCGCTTCGAGCGCCGTCGGAGGCGGCGCGCCTACGGCGCGCGTCGCGGTCTGGGTGCGGCCGCCGAAGATCCGTGCGAGCGACTGCTGGAGCGTCGGCTCCATCGCGATCGCGTTGCCGTGGGCGACGATCACGCGGCGCAGCTCGGGCAAGGCCCCCTGCTCCGACGCGGCG
>DASYQW010000040.1 GCA_036005065.1 Candidatus Methylomirabilota bacterium
GCAGGAGTGTCGGTGACGAGAGGGGGTCGGTCGAAGGACGATACGGCCGGCCGCGCATCGCCCCAGGGAAACCGCGCGGCACACAGCCCGCCGCGGGCGGCCTTCTCCCATTCCGCTTCGGTGGGCAGCCGATGGCCGAGGCCCGTCTCCTGAGCCAGCCAGGTGCAATAGGCCACGGCTTCGGGCCAGTTCACGCCGACCACCGGCTGAGCCGGATGGCTGAAGCGCGGATCGCCCCACCAGGGAGGCGACGCGGTTCCGGTCGAGGCGAGGAACGAGGCGTAGTCCCGGTTGGTGACGGGCGCTCGGGCGATGCGGAAGCTCTCGATCCAGACGCGGTGGCGGGGACGCTCGCCCGGGTGCCCTTCCTCCCAGCCCATCCAGAACCAGCCCGGAGGAATCTCCACCAGGTCCATGTGCTCTAGTATAATCAAGGCCTTGTATCAACCCCATGGAGAGACGACATGAACGTCGCGGAACGGATGTCCCGGCTCGGCACCGAGTCGGCCTTCGAGGTGCTGGCCAGGGCGCGGGCGCTCGAGCGGCAGGGCAAGGAGATCGTCCATCTGGAGATCGGCGAGCCCGATTTCGACACCCCCGTCCACATCCGGGAGGCGGCCAAGCGGGCGCTCGATACCGGGGCGACTCACTACGGTCCCTCCGCCGGCCTTCCCGAGTTGCGCGAAGCCATCGCCAAGGATGTGGCCGCCACGCGCAACATCGCGGTGACCCCGGAGGAGGTCGTCGTCACGCCGGGCGCCAAGCCGATCATGTACTTCGTGATCACGGCGCTCGTGAACCCGGGCGACGAGGTGATCTACCCGAACCCCGGCTTTCCCATCTACGAGTCCGTCATCAACTTCGTGGGTGGCGTCCCCGTGCCCATCCCGCTGCGTGAGGAGAGCGGCTTCGGCTTCGACCTGGCCGTGCTCGAGCAGAAGGCATCGTCGCGGACCAAGCTGATCATCATCAACTCCCCCCAGAACCCGACGGGCGGCGTGCTCGAGCCCGACCAGCTCGGACGGGTGGCCGAGATCGCCAAGCGGTATCGCATCCCCGTGCTGGCGGACGAGATCTACAAGGCCTTCCTCTACGACGGCGAGTTCGCCTCCATCACGCGATTCGCGGGGATGAAGGACCTCGTCATCATCCTCGACGGCTTCTCCAAGTCCTACGCGATGACGGGCTGGCGACTGGGATACGGCGTGATGCCGATCCCGCTCGCCGAGCACGTCACGCGGCTGATGGTGAACTCGAACTCCTGCACCGCCTCGTTCACCCAGCTCGCCGGCATCGCCGCGCTGCAGGGCGACCAGACGCCGGTGGCGCAGATGGTCGCCGAGTTCAGGCGACGCCGCGATCTGGTCGTGGACGGGCTCAACCGGTTGCCCGGCGTCTCCTGCCGCAGTCCGCGGGGCGCGTTCTACGTCTTCCCGAACGTCACGGGGCTGCGACGCCCGTCCGCCGAGGTGGCCGAGGCGTTGCTCAACGAGGCGGGCGTCGCGGTGCTGGGCGGAACCGCCTTCGGCGAGTACGGCGAGGGCTATTTGCGGCTGTCCTACGCCAACTCCGAGGCGAACCTCAGAGCGGCCCTTCAACGGATGCGGCCGGTGTGCGAGCGACTCGCCGGATAGAGCCTGCCAGCGCCCGTGGCGCGCCGACCTCCCTCATCCTGCTCTCCCCGGACGGCGGGGAGAGTGAAGAAATGCGGCGCGCCTCTCCCGGCACGCTAGTGTCCTGACTCGCCGACAAAAGCCGGGCGAGGGCGGGGGCGCCCCCACCGGAACACGCTCCCTCGTCAGGCGATGCCCCCGACCATCACGGGCCACGAGATGAGGCTCTTCTGCTCCGGCAACCCGCAGAAGCCACGGTTCCGGCGGGAGCGCCCCCACCCCCGCCCGGCGGTGCCGTTCATCAACGAACTTCGGGCTCAGGACCCTAGGCGCCGGCCGGAGTAACGGGCGGCAGACGTCCGAGAGGGACGATGCGCAATTGGTGTTCCGCTCCGAGCGCCGGCTTCGCCGGCGCAACCTGTTTCGGGGGGAGGTTCGGAAGGGGGGCGCAGCCCCCCTCCGAGCTTCCTAGACGGGCGGGAAAACCCTGGCGACCAGTTGAGGGAACTCGGCCTCCAGCGCCGCCGCCACCTGCTCGGCGACCTCGTGCGCGCTGCCGGCGCGCTCGCGGTCGGGACTCTGTCCCCAGCCCTCGAGATAGGCATCCGTCTCCGACGCCCCGTCC
>DASYQW010000041.1 GCA_036005065.1 Candidatus Methylomirabilota bacterium
GATCCGGCCGGGCCTGATCGCCGGCGCGACGTTCTCGCTGATCATCTCGTTCGACGAGTTCACCGTGTCGCTGTTCCTGACCGGGCCCGGCCTGATGACGCTGCCGCTGGAGATCTACAACTACACCGAGTACACGATCGACCCCACGATCGCGGCGATCTCGACGCTGTTGATCGTGTTGTCGGTGGCGGTCATCGTGGCGATCGAGCGGTGCCTGGGGTTCGAGCGCCACTTCCAGCTCTGAGGGGGCGCCGTGCCGATCCCCGTCGCATCCCGTCGTCCTCGGCCCTCGCCGGCCCTCAACGTATGCGGCATACGCCTCGGCGCGGCTCCGGCCTGCGTCCTAGGGCTGCTCGGGTCTCGGCCGGCGCCGCGCCATATCATGTTCCCCGCAGATGCCCCGATGGGGCAAGGAGGTCCTATGAGCGAGCATGTCGAGAAAGAACATCTGCTCCGGTGCTTCGGGCACGACGTCGCGCGACGCCAGGTCCTGAAGAGCCTGATCGCCGCCGGCGCCGGTCTCGGGGCCCTGACGGCCTTCGCCGAGCGGCTGGCCTCGGCGGCCGCGGCTGACGCGGCCGAGCTGACCATCTTCGCGTGGCCGGGGCTCGTCCCCGACATCCTCAAGGAGCGGTCGGTCGCCCCTTTCCACAAGGCCTACCCGCAGGTGAAGGTCAACCTCGACATCAGCACCAACGCCGTCATGTACCCCAAGATGCTGGCGGCCCGGAACAACCCCGTGATCAGCGGCGGGATGTTCAACGACATCTTCGTCCAACGGGGCATCGTGGACGGCCTGTGGGTTAAGCCGAACGACGAGTACATGCCCAACAAGAAGGCGATCCCGTCCGAGCTCATGCCGCCCGGCGGTCACGGGGTCGTCTTCCAGTTCACGCCCTTCGGCATCATGTACAACCCGGACCGGGTGGAAAAGCCCAAGTCCTGGGCCGATCTCTGGGACCCGAGGTACAAGGGCCGGGTCGAGATGTGGGACAGCTACTTCGACGCTTACATCGCGGCCGCCGTCATGAACGGCAAGGGCCCGAGCGTGGAGGAGGGGATCAAGCTCTGGACGTCCCACAAGCAGAACATCGGGGCCTGGACCACCTCGCCCACCAAGGCGGAGGACGACGTCTCCCGCGGCGAGATGTGGCTCGCCCCCCACTGGGGCTCGTGGGCAGAGCAGGCCCGCTCGACCGGGAAGAAGGTCGCCTTCACCATTCCCAAGGAGGGCGCCGTGCAGTGGGGCGGCCACATGGTCACCGTCTCCGGCTTCCCCCCGAAGGTCACCGAGCTGACCCAGCGCTATCTCGACACCTGGAACTCGGAGGACTGCCAGCTCGGCTGGGTCACCAAGGGCTTCTTCGGCCCCGCCAACCGGAGCGTGAAGATCCCGCCGGAGCTCCTCAAGCTCGAGGCCATGATGACGGCGGAGGACGCCGCCAAGAAGCTGATCCGCTACGACGTGAAGGCGGTCGGCGAGAAGATCCCGCGGCTCAAGGCGATGATCGACCAGACCCTCAAGGTGTGATCCCGGCCACCCTGCGGCCCGGCGGCGTCCCAGCGGCGCCGCCGGGCCAGCCACGCGGATGACCGAACCCGTCGACGTCCACCTGGAACGCGTCAGCAAGCGCTTCGGCCCCGTCGCCGCCGTCGACGACGTTTCGCTCGAGGTTCGTCAGGGCGAAGTGCTGGCGCTCCTGGGCCCCAGCGGGTGCGGCAAGACGACCACGCTCCGCATCGTCGCGGGCTTCGAGGACCCGGACACCGGCGCGGTGCGGATCCGCGGCACGGTCGTCAACGACATCCCGACCTACCGGCGCAACCTCGGAATGGTCTTCCAGCACTACGCCCTGTTCCCCCACATGTCGGTCTTCGACAACGTGGCCTTCGGCCTCCGGATGCGCGGCGTCGGGCGAGGGGACGTGCGCCGGCGGGTCTCGGAGGCCATGACCCTGGTGCGGCTCGAGGGGCTGGAAGAGCGGTTCCCCTCCCAGCTCTCGGGTGGCCAGCAGCAGCGGGTGGCGCTGGCTCGGGCGGTGGTGACGAAGCCGGCGGTGTTGCTCCTGGACGAGCCCCTGGGAGCGCTCGACAAGAAGCTCCGCGAACAGATGCAGGTCGAGATCCGGGCGCTGCAGCGCGAGGTCGGGATCACGACGATCTTCGTGACCCATGATCAGGAGGAGGCGCTGACGCTGGCGGACCGGATCGCCGTGATGGAACGGGGCGCAATCGTGCAGATCGGGACGCCCACCGAGATCTACGAGCGGCCGCGCTCGCGCTTCGTCTCGGACTTCATCGGGATCTCGAACTTCCTGGCCGGCCGGATCGTCGCACGGGGCGCCGAGGCGCTCACCGTGGAGCTGCCGGCCGCGCTCCGTCTGCAGGCCGCGGGGGTGGACGGACTCGCCGTGGGAGACCCGGTGGAGCTGGCGATCCGCCCGGAGAAGATCCGGCTGGCGGCGGCGCCTCTCCCGGCGGCCAACTGCGTGGCCGGCCAGGTGGAGCACCTCGTGTACCTGGGCGCGGTGACGTATTACTACCTGCGGATCGCCGGGGAGGTCCGCCTCGTCGTCATGGAGCAGAACCAGACCGCGCGGCCCGAGCGCCCGCCCTACCCCGTCGGGACGACCGTCTATGCCGGCTGGGACACCGAGAGCACGGTTCCCCTCAAGCAGCCCGCCTGAGGGCAGGAGCGTGTCGGAGTAACCCGACCCGCGCCGACCACCGAGCCCGCGGTGCATCGAGGAGCGCTCCGAGCGGCGGCTTCGCCGCCGCCACGACGGGGGGGCATCGGGGGGTCTTCCGAGACCCCCCCGAAATGACCTAGCCGCGGGGAGGGACGAAGGCGCCCAGGATGCTGGCCAGCTCGGCCGGGTCCACGGGCTTCACCAGGTGGGTGTCGAAGCCGGCCTCGAGCGCGCGCCGGCGGTCGGCCGGCTGCCCGTAGCCGGTGAGCGCGATGAGGTACATTCGCTGGCCTTCCGGCGTGGCGCGCAGGCGCCGCGCCACTTCGTAGCCGTCGAGGCCGGGCAGCCCGATGTCGATGAGCGCGAACTCGGGGCGCGACCGGCAGGCCAGCTCCAGGCCACGGACGCCGTCCTCGGCCACCTCCACGCGGTGGCCGCCCAGCTCCAGCACGAGCCGCAACGCCTCCCGGGCGTCGGCGTAGTCCTCGATGACGAGCACGTGGCGCGTCGGCCAGGCGACCGGCCCTTCTGCCGCGCGACCCGGCCGGTCCGGCGCCCGGATCGGCAGCCGGATCACGAACTCGCTGCCCTGCCCGGAGCCCGGGCTGTGGGCAGAGATGGAGCCCTCGTGCTGCTCGACCAGGCTTCGCGCCAGGGCCAGCCCCAGCCCGAGCCCGCCGCCGGGGCGGTCGACGGAGCGGGGCCCCTGGGCGAAGACGTCGAAGACGCGCGGCAGCAGCTCGGGCGGGATTCCGGCCCCTTCGTCCTGGACGCGCACGACCGCCTCGCCGCGCTCCCGGTCTACCTGCAGGCGAATCGCGCCTCCAGCCACCGTGTACTTGGCCGCGTTGTCGAGGAGGTGCCCGATGGCTTGCTCGAGCCGGACGGGATCGCCGTTCACCATGGCTGGCTCCGGGCCGAGCACCAGCGCGATGTCGTGGTCCCCCAGCCTCCCGGTCACGTGGAACGCCTCCAGGCACTGGCGGGCCACGTCCCGCACGTCGACCGGCTCGCGCCGGAGCACGAACGTGCCGGAGCGGATGCGGGAGACGTCCAGGAGGTCGTCCACCAGCCGGGCGAGCTGCCGGGCCTGCCGCTCGATGATGGCGCGTAGTCGCGCGGAATCGGGATCCCGGGACGCGGTCTGGTTCAGGACGTGCAGGGCATTCAGGATCGGCGCCAGCGGATTGCGGAGCTCGTGCGAGAGCATCGCCAGGAACTCGTCCTTGGTCCGGTTGGCGGCCTCCGCGTCGCGGCGCGCCGCTCGCTCGGCCTCGAACAGTCGCGCGTGATCGATGGCGAGGGCGGCGCGGTCGGCGACCAGCTGGAGCAGATGGGCGTCGTCCGGGCTGAATCGGCGGGGGCGAACGGTGCCCACCCGGACGATGCCGATGACCCGGTCGCCCACCCCGAGGGGGGCGCCGATGAGGGACCGCACGCCCCTCTCGCGCAGCACGGGGTCGATCACGTCCGACTGATCGAGGTCGGTCACGGTCACGACCCGCCGCTCGGCCGCGACCCGACCGGTAAACCCCTGGCCGAGGGGCAGGCGGAGGGGCTGCGTCACGGACTCTTCCAGCCCGTGCGTGGCCCGCGCCACCAGGGTCTCCCCGCTCGCGTCGACCAGCAGGATGGCGGCCGTGTCGGCGACGAGTAGCTCCCGGATGCGCCGCAGCAACTCGGCCAGAAGGCTGTCGAGGCCGAGATGAGCGAGGGCGGCGTCGGTCACGGCCTGGAGCCGCTGGGCCAGCTCGACCTGCGTCTCGGCCTCGACCCGGGCCACCTGCGCCTCCTCGAGGCGCCGGGCCCGTCCCTCCTCGGCGCGGTGGCGCTCGATGGCCATGCCGAACACGTGGCTCACGGCCAGCAGGAAGTGTCGGTCGTCGGCGCTGAAGCTCCGCCGCCGGCCGGTATGGACGGCCAGGATCCCGAACGGCTGGTCGAGCCCCCGAATGGCGACGCTGAGGCCGCTCACGACGCCGTGCTGGATCAGACGAGGCGGAGCGCCGAAGCGGGTTTCGAGGTCCAGCTCCTCGACCGCCACCGGCTCGGCGGCTGCCAGGACGTGAGCCGCCAGCGAATCCGGGGCGGTCCGATCCGTGGTCTGTCCGACGGCGCCGTGGCGCCATCCCACGCCCGCGCGCAGGAGGAGGGTGGCGCCGTCCGGCTGGAGCTCGAGGACCTCGCAATACTCCACGCCCAGGGTCTGGGCCACCTGGCCGACCGCCTCCTCGATCAGGGGAACCAGGGCGATTCCCTCCAGGGCGCGCTGGCCGAGCTCGGCCACGATCGCCTGTTGCTGCTCGCTTACCTTCATGGTCTCGAAGAGCTTGGCGCGATCGATCGCCAGCGCGGCACGGTCGGCCACCAGCTGGAGCAAGTGCGCGGCGTCCCGCGTGAACCGTCGCGGCTCGCGCGTCCCGACCTCGAGGACGCCGATCACGCGGCCTTCGACCAGGAGGGGCGCCCCCAGGAGCGAGCGGACGCCCCCTTCCGTCAAGGCGGGGCTTCCGGGATCGGCGGTCGCCAGGTCCTCGACGATGACGGGCTCCCGGCTCTGGGCGATACGGCTCGTGACGCCTTCCCCGACGCGCAGCCGGAGACCTCGCTCCACCTGCTCCTCGAGCCCGTGGGCCGCCCGCAGGACGAAGTGCTGGCCGTCATCCGAGAGGAGCAGGATGCGGGCGGCGTCGGAGTCGAGGATCTGGGTGATGCGGCTCAGGAGCTCGCGCAGCAGGTCGTCCAGCGCGAGATGGGCGAGAGCAGTGTCGGTGATGGCCTGCAGTCGCCAGAGACGCTCGGCGACCGCGCGGGTACCTCCCGGAGGTTTGGGGCTGGAGCCCATCGTGTCGACCTACAGGGGAGACATTATCAAGAGGAGTACCCGCGCCGTCAACCGCTCGTTTTGCCCCCCTTGACGCGGCCGTGTATCGTGGAGGGTGCATGCGCGTGCTCGTGGTCGAGGACGAACGAAAGGTCGCGAGCTTCATCCGCCAGGGGCTCGAGGAAGAAGGGCACGCGGTGGAGGTGGCGGCCGACGGCGCCGCCGCTCTCGACCTGGTCCTCGAGGGACCTCCTTACGACCTGATCGTGCTCGACGTCATGCTGCCCCGGCGCGATGGCTTCGCCGTGCTGAAGGCGCTCCGGGAGCGGCGCATCCAGACCCCGGTCCTCCTGCTGACCGCGCGCGACAGCGTCTCCGACAGGGTGGCGGGCCTCGACCTCGGCGCCGACGACTACCTCACCAAGCCGTTCGCCTTCGAGGAGTTTCTGGCCCGCGTCCGGGCACTCCTGCGGCGGGGCGCGCAGCAACGCGCGCCGGTGCTGCGGGTCGCCGACCTGTCGCTCGATCCCGCCACCCGGGAGGTCAGGCGGGGCGGCCGCCGCATCACGCTGACGACGCGAGAGTACGCCTTGCTCGAGTACCTCATGCGGAACGCGGGGCGAATCCTGACGCGACCGATGCTCGCCGAGCACGTGTGGGGGCTCGACTTCGACTCCGAGACCAACGTCATCGACGTGTACGTCGGCTACCTCCGCCGGAAGATCGACGCGCCCGGAGACCCCCGGCTCGTGCACACCATGCGCGGCGCCGGCTACGTCCTGAAGGCCCCGGAATGAGGCCGCGCCTGTCACCCCTGGCCGTCCGCACCCGGCTCACGCTGTGGTATACGGGCATGCTGCTGGCGATCCTGCTGGTGATCAGCGGGCTCTCCTACGCCATGCTCCGCTGGAGCCTGATGCAGGACCTCGACGCGTCCCTCATCGTCGTCGCCCAGGTCGTCCGCGATACCGGATACTCGGCGGCCGGGCCGGTCTCGGGCCCGGGACCCGAGGCCATGGTCCGCGACATCCTGGGGCCGGAGTTCTATGACAAGTTCTTCCGGCTGATCGATCCGGAAGGCGGACCGGGCATCGGGTCCACCCATCTCCGCGACCGGACGCTGCCGCTCTCGGCAGAGGCGCGCCGGAACGCGGCCCGCGGGCTGGAGACGTTCGAGACCGTCCGGCTCGTGTCGGGGGAACCGGTGCGGCTGTTCACGATGCCGATCCGACGCGGCGGACAGCTGGTGCAGCTCGTCCAGGTCGGGATGTCCCTCCACCGCGCCCAGCAGACCCTCGGTCGATACCTGCAGACGCTCCTCGCCCTCATCCCTCTCGGGCTCGGCCTCGCCGCCGCCGGGGGCGCGGTCACCGCTCGAGTCGCCCTGGCGCCGGTGGGGGAGATGTCGCGGAGCGCGCGGCGGATCAGCGCCGTGGATCTGAGCCGGCGTCTCGCGCCGCGCGGCAGCGGGGACGAGCTGGACCATCTGGCCGAGACGCTGAACGCCATGCTGGAGCGCCTGGAAGGGGCCTTCGGCGAGCTCCGGCGTTTCGCCGCCGACGCGGCCCACGAGCTCAGAACCCCGCTGACGGCTCTGAAGGGGGGCATCGAGGTGGCCCTGCGCGCCGACCGTTCCGCCGAGGAGTACCGCCGGGTGTTGCGGTCGAGCCTCGAGGAGGTGGAACGCCTGATCCGTGTCGCGGAGGACCTGCTCCTCCTCTCCCGCTCGTCGGCCGGCGTCGGGGTGCCCCGCGGCCGGATCGATCTCGAGCCGCTCGTGCTGGACGTCCTCGACGTGGGGACCCAGCTCGCCCACGGGACCGGGGTGACCCTGTCGCTCTCCGGCGGCAGCGCCCCCGCGGTGGTCGTCGGGGATGCCGCCGATCTGCGGCGCGCGCTCCTGAATCTCCTCGAGAATGCGATCAAGTACACCGCGGCCGGCGGCACGGTCGAGCTGTCACTCACGTGCGCGGACGGCTACGCGGCCATCGCCGTCCGGGACACGGGCTCGGGCATCGATCCGGCCGACGCCGACCGCGTCTTTCAGCCGTTCGTCCGGCTGGATGCGGCCCGGGCGCGGGCGACGGGCGGATCCGGGCTGGGCTTGCCGATCGCCCGGTCGATCGTCCGGGCCCACGGGGGGACGCTGACCCTCCAGAGCGTTCCCGGGGATGGCAGCTGCTTCACGATCCGCCTTCCGCTCGCCTGACCCCGCCTCTCTAAGAAACTTTTCATCCTCGTTTCATCCGCGCCTCATCTTCGCCGGGTAAGTCTGGAGCGGGACACCCAACCAGACTGGAGGCGAACGATGAGTCAGTGGCGTGGCAGTCGCTCGGTGTGGCCGGTGCTGGCGCTGGCGGTGATGCTCGCCGCGATCCCGCTGATCCCGCGGATCGGGTTCACGGTGGCGCGGGAGGGGCTGTGGACGGAGCGGGCGGTGGCCGTCACCCCGGCGTCTCCCGCGGTGGCGAACTGGGTCCAGCTCGCCCGGGAGTTGAAGCCGGCGGTCGTGAACGTCAGCACCCGGCGGGTCCAGGACGGGCTTCCCGCGCGGCCCGGTCCATTCCGTGACCAGGACCCGGCCGAGCGCTTCTTCGGCGCCCGGCCCCGGCGCGAGGTGCGCAGCCTCGGCTCGGGCTTCATCATCAACCCGGACGGCTACCTGGTCACGAACAACCACGTGGTCGACGGGGCGACCGACATCCGGGTGAAGCTGGCCGACGGCCGCGAGCTCGGGGCGAAGGTCGTGGGGCGGGATTCCAAGACCGACCTCGCCCTGCTGAAGATCGAGGCGACCGGCCTACCGGTCGTCCCCCTCGGGGACTCCTCCGCGCTCCAGGTCGCCGAGCCGGTGATGGCGATCGGCAATCCCTTCGGCCTGGCGCAGACGGTCACCACCGGGATCGTCAGCGCGACCGGCCGCGTGATCGGCGAGGGACCGTATGACGACTTCATCCAGACCGACGCGTCGATCAACCCGGGCAACAGCGGCGGCCCCCTGATCAACGCCCGAGGGCAGGCGGTCGGGATCAACACCGCGATCTTCAGCCAGAGCGGCGGCTCGATCGGCATCGGGTTCGCCATCCCCATCAATCTCGCCAAGTCGGTCGTCGCCGCCCTCGCCGAGCACGGCCACGTCGTCCGCGGCTGGCTCGGGGTGGCGGTCCAGCCCCTGACGCCGGAGCTGGCGAAGGCGCTCGACGTGGTGGCGTCCCAGGGCGCGCTGGTCTCGGCGGTCACTCCCGGCTCGCCCGCCATGCAGGCGGGCCTCCGGCCGGGGGACGTCATCACGGCGTACGACGGGCGGAAGGTCGGCCGGACAGAGGATCTGCCGCGGGCGGTGGCGGAGACCCCTGTCGGCCGCGAGGTGCCGCTCACCGTGCTCCGCGACGGGAAGACCGTGTCCCTCATGGCCAGGATCGCGCGACTCGAGGAGCCGGTCGAGCGCGTCGCGGCCACCGGGGAGATGGGCTCCGGGCTGGGCGTGGCCGTGCAGCCGCTGACGCCGGCCCTGGCCCGCGAGCTGGGACTCTCGGAGATTCAGGGGCTCCTCGTGCGCGCGGTCGAAGACGGCAGCCCCGCGTCGACCGTCGGGCTCGCCGCCGGCGACGTCATCGTCGAGGTGGATCGCCAGCCGGTGCAGAGCGCGGCTGACCTGAAGCAGGTGGTCGACAAGCATCGTGGCGGCCCGCCGATTCTGTTGCTCGTCCACCGGAACGGCGAGAGCGTCTTCGTGGCGGTCTCCGTCTAGTTGACGTCGATGTCACGTGAGAGGAACGCTCGATCGGGCGGGTGACACGATGGCGAGGCGAGCGGCGGCGGTGGTGGTCGTCGCGATAAGCCTCGGGGCAGCCTGGTACGCCCTCGCGCCGTGGCCCACGCATCATGCGGCCGAGCGCGGCGCTCGGCTCCTCGCGGCGCAGGATTACCTCGGGGCGAGCCGCGTCCTGCTGGCGGCGGTGGCTGCCGCTCCCGGTGATGCCCGCGTCCACTTCTACCTGGGGCTCGCCTACGCGCGTCTCGGCGCGCTGGCGGGCGCCCTGAACCAGCTCGAGGAAGCGGTGCACCTGGCCCCGGACGACGCGCAGTTTCACGACGGCCTGGGCCAGGTCTACCGCGACGCGGGGCAGGTGAGCCGCGCCTGGGCCGCGTTCGACGAGGCGATCCGCCGCGGCCCGGACGAGCCACGGTACCGCGTGCACCTGGCCGGCCTCCTGCTGGACACGGGCCGGGTGCCCGACGCGGTCGGCGCCCTCCGGCGGGCCGTGGAGCTCGCGCCCCGCCGGGCGGAGCTGCGCCTGCTCCTCGCCGCGGCCCTCCGGCAGGCCGGGGAGCGGGACGAGGCGGCGCGGCAGTACCGAGAAGCGCGCCGGCTCGCGGCCGACGGCGTGATCGCCGAGCTGGCACGGCAGGAGCTCCGGATCGCGACGCTCAGGTGAGCGCGGAGGAAGGGCGATGTTGCGACAGGTACGGGACCTGCGGGGTCTGACCATCGCCGCCACCGACGGCGACATCGGGCGAGCGCACGATCTGTATCTCGACGACCATCGGTGGACGGTGCGCTCCCTGGTGGTCGATACCCGCCCCTGGCCGGCGGGCCGCCGAGTCCTCATCTCGCCGCACTCGGTGTTCCGCGCGGACTGGCCTCGGCGGAGACTGGAGGTGGCGCTGACGAAGGAGGAGATCCGGCGCCGCCCGGACATCGACACCGACCAGCCGGTGGCGGGCCGACCGGCGGTCAGCCTCCGGCGTGCGCGCCGGGTGGCGGGCTATGCCTTGCAGGCCCTCGACGGCGAGGTCGGGCACATCCACGACTTCGTGATCGACGACGAGACGTGGGTCATCCGCTACCTCGTGGCGGAGACCCGGGATTGGTGGCCCGGTAAGAAGGTTCTCGTGCCACGCGAGTGGATCGCCTGGGTGAGCTGGCTGGAGCTGAAGGTCCACGTGGACCTGCATCGCGAGATCCTCCGGCACGCGCCGGAATACGATCCGGCGCGCCCGATCCAGGGGGACGACGAGGCGCGTCTGGGGCGGTACTACGGGAGGCCGACGTGCCGGGCGTTTCGTGAGAACGGGAGGGGCGCCCGGCGGCGGAGATCCTCACGTGCTATCAATTGACGATATCACCGTGTTCGCTTAGGATGTCTCCATGGCGAACATGATCATCCGCAACCTCGATGACACCGTCGCCGAACGGCTCCGCCTCCAGGCCCGCCTGCGTGGCGTCTCGGTCGAGCAAGAGGCGCGACGGCTCCTCGCCCTGGGGACGGCGCTCTCGCGAAAGGAGATCGCGGCGCGGGCCCGGACCATCCGCGCTCGGCAGAAGCCGCATCGCTCCCGGGCTACCGCCCTGATCCGCGAAGACCGCCGGCGGTGAGGGCGCGTGAGCGCCCGGCGAGGTGGCCGGCGCGCGCCGCTCCGGTGGTCGTCGACGCCTCGATCGCTGTGCAGTGGTTCGCCAACGAGCCGGGATCTGACCATGCGACGCGGCTGATGGAAGGGCACGAGGTGCTGTTCGCCCCCGACATCATGCCGGTCGAGGCGGCCAACGGCTGGTGGAAGAAGGTCCGTCGCCGGGAAATGAGCGCCGCCGACCTGGACCAGGCCGTCGGCTATCTCCTGGCCCTCGGCGTCGAGTGGGTCCCCACGGGGCCTCTGCTCACCCGCGCCGCGCACCTGGCGACGGAGATCGATCACCCGGTCTACGATTGCGTCTACCTGGTGCTGTCGGCCAGCCGGGCCGCCCCCCTCGCGACCGCCGACGATCGGCTTCGGGGAGCAGCCCGGGGCCTCGGGGTGCGCCTGTGGGCTCCCTGATTCGGGGAACCCCGATGATGGGATCAGTCGGTTCCTGAATCGGCGAGGCCGAGACTCACGTCCACATTACGCCGGCACGACCGCGAGGCTCTCCACTTCCCGGAAATCGCGGTCGAACGTGGCGACGAAGGGCGCGCCACGGTGTTGGGCCACCGTGACGATCGCGGCGTCCGTGAAACTCAGGCGGCCGTGGCGTTGCGCGCGGAAGGTCTCCATGACGTCGAGGAACGTGTCAGACGAGGGCACGAACTCGACGTCGCGGGCCTGGAGCAGGATCGTGGCGACCCGCACGGCGGCGTCGAGCCCGCGGCGGGCGAGGAGCACGGTGACGACCTCCAGGAACACGTACTCGATGAGGAGGGCAGGGCCCCATTGGCCGGCCACCAGGCTCTCCATCGTGGCTACCGCCGCGCGGTGATGGACATCGCGTCGGTTGTGGTAGGCCACGAGAAAGCTGGAGTCGAGGACGATCATCACCAGCGGCGTCAGACGCCGTAGACGATGGCGTCGACCTGCTCGCTGAGCCGTTCGTTGCCTTTCGGATACGCTTCCGGCGTGAGATCGCGGAGACTCCCCCGCTTCCTGGTCGCTGTCGGCCTCGCGAGGTAGCACCGGATCGCCTCCGTGACCAGTTCGCCGATCGTCTTCCCGCTGAGCGCGGCCCGTGCTTTCAGCTCTCGGTAGGCACTCTCGTCCAGGTTCCGAATCGTGGTATCCATGTGTGCATTGTAACACAAGTGACGCACCGCCCGATTCTCTCGTCACTCGCGGGACGTGAAAATGTCCCGATTCGGGGAACAAGATAGCGGCCACCGCTCGTCCAACGCGGTCTACGTGAGAGTCCGCGCTACCGGTTACCGCCGACGAACAGCCCGCCGCGGAAGGCGGGGTCGTAGGCGAAGAACTCCCAGAG
>DASYQW010000042.1 GCA_036005065.1 Candidatus Methylomirabilota bacterium
ACGCCGACGTCCCAGGGCTTCACCGCGGTGTCGTCGTTGACGACGCTGACGCGTCCGAGCGGGATCCCGAGCTCCTCGGCGACGATCATGGCCAGCACGGTTTCCGAGCCCTGGCCGATCTCGCTGGCGCCGGTGAGGAGCGCGACCTTGCCGAAGTCGTCGAGCTTCACGATGGCGCCGCACCCGTCGGAGCGGTAGACACGGGCTCCGCCGCCGACGTGGAACATGCCCGCGTAGCCGATGCCACGCGTCCAGCCGGGGCGGGGCTCTCGCGCGACCGGCTTTCGGATGTCGCGCGCCACGGCGTCGAAGCATTCGGTCAGCGCGCAGGTGGTGATCCGGAGCCCCTGGGGCGTGACGTCGCCCGGGCGGTTGGCGTTCCGCTTCCGGATCTCCAGGCGGTCCAGCCCGAGCTTCTCGGCCAGGTCGTCCATCTGCGCCTCGATGGCGAAGGTGGACTCCAGGTTCCCGTAGCCCCGCATGGAGCCCGAGTAGACGTTGTTGGTGTAGACGATGGCGGTGTCGAACCGGATGTTCGGGCAGCGGTAGAAGCCGGCCAGGGTGGTCATCATGACGTACGGAGTCGTCGAGCCCCACGAGACGTAGGCTCCGTTGTCGATGATGACCTTGGCGTCGCGGGCCAGGAGGGTCCCGTCCGCCCGGGCTGCGGTGCGGAGCATGAAGGCGCAGGGCTCGCGGGTCGGGCTGGCCAGGAACTCCTCGTCGCGGTCGAAGACGATCTTCACCGGCCGGTCCACGTGACGGGCGAGCAGGGCCGCGATGATGTCGATCGGGTAGAGGTCGAGGCCCCGGCCGAAGTTGCCGCCGACCGGCGGCTGGATCACGCGGACACGGTCCCCGGTGATCCCCAGTGCCTCCGCCAGGTCCCGCTGGTAGAGGAACGGGATCTGGGTCGTGGACCACATGGTGAGGTGGCCGCGGGGGTCCCAGGCGGCGATCGCCGCCATCGTCCCCAGGCAGGCCGTCGTGACGTACTGGAGGGTGTAGATCCCCTCGGCCACGGCGTCGGCCTCGCGGAAGGCGCGGTCCACGTCGCCCGCCTGAAACTTGTAGGAAAAATTGACGAGGTTCCCCGGGAACTGCGGGTGGATCCGCGGGGCGTCGGGCCGCAGGGCGACGACCGGGTCGAAGACCGCCGGCAGCTCCTCGTACTCGACCTCGATCAGCCGGCACGCCTCGGCCGCCAGCTCCTCCGTCTCGGCAGCCACCGCCGCCACCTCGTCGCGGATGCAGCGGACGACGTCCTTCTTGAGCGCCAGATGGTCTTTGGCGTACCCGAAGGGATACTGCTCGACGTTGTATCCGGTGACGACCCCGAAGACGCCGGGCAAGGCCTCGGCCGCGCGGGTGTCGATCCGCTTGATGCGGGCGTGGGGCACGGGCGTCCGGAGGATCTTGCCCCACGCCATGCCGGGCACTTCGAGATCCGGCAGGTAGCGCACCGCGCCGGTCACCTTCTCGACGGCGTCGAGCTTGGGGACGCGCGTGCCGATGACCTTGAACGGCGTGGTCGGCATTCGCTCCCTCAGTGGACCGGCCGCCCGCGCATTCGCTGGGCCGCCACCTCGACCGCCTTGATGATCTTCGTGTAGCCGGTGCACCGGCAGAGGTTCCCTTCCAGCCCGGCCTGGATCTCCGCCTCGGTCGGGGCGGGATTCGCCTCGAGGAGGCCCGCCGCCGCCATGACCATGCCGGCCGTGCAGAATCCGCACTGGGCGCCGCCTTCCTCGAGGAAGCCCTGCTGCACTGGATGAAGGCTCGGCGGCGCGGCCCCTGACTGCGCCTGCCAGCGGGCGGCCAGGCCCTCGATCGTCGTCACCTCCCGGCCCTCGACGTCGAGGGCGAGCACGATGCACGCGGTATAGGGCTGGCCGTCGACGAGCACGGTACAGGCACCGCAGTCGCCCGTGTCGCAGGACAGGTTCGTCCCGGTGAGCCGGAGGTCCTCGCGGACGAACTCCAGCAGCGTCTGCGAGCTCGGGACCTCGCGCCGGACCCGCCGGCCATTGACGACGAGCTCGAGCGGATAGCGATCACTCATCTCGCAGCCTCTCGAGCCCGCGACGAACGAGCGCGCCCACCATCTCCCGGCGGTACTCGGCGGTCGCCCGCACGTCGGTGATCGGGCGGGCGGCGGCCATGCAGAGCTCGGCCGCACGCCCGATGGCTGCGTCGGTCAGGCCCTCCGTCTCCAGCACGACCTCGGCTTCCAGGATTCGCACCGGGGTCGGGGCGACGGCGCCGAGGGCGACCCGCGCCTCCCGGCCCCGGCCGGCCTCACGACCCACGGACAGCGCCGCGCCCACGATGGCGATGTCCATGGCGCGGCGGACATCGAGCCGCTCGTACCGGATGGGCCAGGGCGGGCGGCGCCGGGGGAACTCGACCCACGTCAGGAGCTCGCCCGGCGCCAGCACGGTCTGCCCGGGTCCCCGAAAGAACCCTTCGAGCGGGAGCCGGCGGGCGCCGCCGCCAGGGCCCACGAGGCCGATCTCGGCGTCCAGCGCCATCAGCACCGGCGGCAGGTCGGCGGCCGGCGAGGCGTTACAGAGATTCCCGCCCACCGTGGCGAGATTCCGGATGGCCGGCGACCCCATGAAGCGCGCGGTGAACGGGAGGACCGGATACTCGGTCCGGATCACCGGATGCTCGGTCAGCGCCGTCAGGCTGGCCAGGGCCCCGAGGCGAATGGCGGTCTCGGTCACCTCGATCTCGCCGAGTCCCGCGATCCGCTTGACGTTCACCACCGCCGGCGGCCGCTTCCCGCGCCAGGGCTGCCGGAGATGGACCATCAGATCGGTGCCGCCGGCCAGGACGGCCGCGCCGGGCTCGTGGGCCAGGATCCGGCAGGCTTCCTCGATGGAGGTCGGCCGGTGATACGCGAAGCGCGGCCTCACGGCTCAGGCCAGATCGACGCCGGATCGAGGGCTAAATTCGCGAATGGCGGCAGAGCCGCGGCTGGAGCCCCCTCGATCCGAGCCGTGACCGCATATACGCCCTCGGTCAGCGCATGAGCCTCAATGGTCCGGCTCTCGGGATCCACGATCCAGTAATGAGGGACCCGGTGTCGTGCGTAGATCTGGAGTTTCACCTTCCGATCCACCGCCTCGGTCCCGGGCGAGAGGATCTCCACCACCAGCGTGGGGGGACCCTCGATCCCACGAGCGCTGACGGCCGTCAGCCGGGTGTTGTCCACGTAGACGATGTCGGGTTGGACGATGGTCGTGTCGCTCAGAATGCAGTCGATCGGGGAGACGAATACTTGCCCGACACGATGAGCGTCCACGTGATGGCGCAGGGCCAGGTACAGGTTGCCGACGACCTGCTGGTGTCTCGTTCCTGGGGCCGGTGTCACGGACAGCTCCCCCTCGTGCAGCTCGTAGCGCCGCCCGTCGTTGGGGATCGCCGCGTAGTCGGCGTAGGTCAGGACGATGCGCGTGGCCATCGTCTAGAGTCTACCCGATGATCCCCTGCTGCCGCAGGGCCGCGATCCGCGCCGAGGGGTACCCGAGGAGGCCGCCGAGGACCGCGTCGGTGTGCTCGCCGAGGGCCGGCGGCGGGGCCGGCCGGAACGCCGGGGCGCCGGCCGGCTTGATGGGAGTGCCGAGGGTCTTCACGGGGCCGAGCTTCGGGTGCTCCAGCTCCACGACCATCTCCCGCAATCGCACCTGGGGATCGCTCAGGACCTGGTCGACGCGCTGAATCGGGGCCGTGGGGACCCCGGTCGCCTGGAGGCGCGCGAGCCACTCCGCCGTGGGACGCCCGCGGAAGATCGCCTCGAGCATCGGCACGAGCTCGGCCTTCCGCTCGACGCGCTTGGCATTCGAGTCGAACCGCGCGTCGTCGACCAGATCATGCCGGTCGATCGCCTGGCAGAACCCGGCCCAGAACTTCTCCGCGAAGACGGCCACCACGAGGAAGCCGTCCTGCGTCGCGAAGGCCTGGTAAGGGACGACCGAGGTATGCCCCGAGCCCACCCGGCCAGGCACCCGTCCGTCGGCCCAGAAATACTGCGCGACGTAAGTGAGGAGAGAGACCTGGCCGTCGAGGAGCGAAAGGTCGATCAGGGCACCGTCGCCGGTCTGCGCGCGCCGGAAGAGGGCGCCGGCCACGGCCAGCGCCCCGAACATCCCGCCGGCCAGGTCGCCCATCGGCAGGCCCATCCGAACCGGCGGCCGTCCCTCCTCCCCGGTGATGCTCATGGCGCCGCCCATGGCTTGCAGCGCGAGATCGAAAGCCGGCCAGTCCCGGTAGGGCCCGGTTTGGCCGTACGCCGAGATCGAGCAGACGATGAGCCGCGGGTTGAGCGCGCGGAGCGCGGCCGGATCGCAGCCGAGGCGCGCCATCACGCCCGGGCGGAAATTCTCCCACACGACGTCCGACACCCGGCAGAGGTCGAAGAAGACCTCGCGGGCCTCGGGCCGCTCGAGGTCGAGGGCGACGCTCTTCTTGTTCCGGTTGATGGCGAGGAAGTAGGCGCTCTCTCTGTCGTCCGGGCCGAGGAACGGCGGGCCCATGGCGCGCATGGGATCCCCGCCGCCGGGCTCCTCGATCTTGATCACCTCCGCGCCCAGGTCGGCGAGGAGCATCGAGCCGTACGGTCCGGCCAGCATGCGCGAGAGGTCGAGGACCCGGACGCCGTCGAGAAGCATCACTTGAGCAGTACTTCGAGGAGGACGAGCCGCCCGGCCCCGACGTTCTTCGTGTAGTGGGTGATCCCCTTGCCCTCCCAGTAGACGTCGCCGGCCTTCTTGGTCCAGCGCCGGCCGTCCGCTTCCTGGAAGAGGATGTCGCCTTCCAGCACGTAGCGGACGCCGGCCACGTCGTGGGTGTGGACGCCCGGCGACGCCCCCGGCGTGAACGTGACCTCGTCGACCTTGAGCGTCTCGTTCTCGAACAGGTTCCGGCGCGTGATCTGGCCTTCGAGCTTGAGGTCGGGGCTCCACTGGCTCATTGAATCGCCTCGTCGGCGCGGGCCAGTACAGAGGGGGGGATCGTGAGCCCGAGCGCCTTCGCGGTCTTGAGATTGACGACCAACGACAGACGTGGCGCGCGCGAGCCGCCTCACCGCCGCCGGGCGAGGACGTCGTAGGAGGGCCGGCCGGCCCGGTAGCCGATGCCGTCGCCGTCGTACAGATCGGTCATCGCCAGCACCTCGAAGCCGGCCCGCCGGAGCAGACGCTCCATCTCCTCGGTCGTGTAGAGCCGGAGCACATGGCGCTCGTGCGCCACCTGGCCCGGCGTCGTCAGCGTGAGGTCCACCGACAGGATGCGCCCCTGCTCGTCGAAGCGCCCCCGGCTGTCGGCGGTGATCCGCGTCTCGCCGATCCGCCGCGAGTTGCGGAAGGTGTAGCGGCGGCGGCCGGCCGGCGTGATGAAGTCGAAGAGGAAGACGCCGCCGCGGCGCATCCGGGGGGCCAGACGATCGAGGAATGCCTCCAGTCCGCCCGGCTGGGCGCCGACGTACGAGGCGACGTCATCCACGGCCGTGACCAGGTCGAAAAGCTCGCTCGGCCGGAGGCAGTCGATCGTCCCGCACACCCGGCTGAGCCGCCTGTCGGTCCCGCGGAGCCGCGCCCGGGAGAGCATCTCGATGAGCAGGTCCACGCAGACCGTCCGGAAGCCCGCCCGCGTCCAGTAGCGGCTGTACCGGCAGGTGCCGGCCCCCACGTCGAGGTGCCAACCGCCGCGCACCCCGGTTCCCGCGACGAGGGCCCGGCTGCGTTCGAACCACCCCCGGATGCCGCGGGGCTGGAAGAGCTGCGCGAAGTACGGCGCGAGCGAGGCGTAGGGACGCTCGGGCGCGACGGTGGCGGTCACAGCGTCGCGGTCAGTAGCGCGTCACGGCCAGGCCAGTCCCCCTGATCTGCCGGACCAGCTCGGCGTCCGTGGTGTGGAATCGGGCGCCCAGCTCCCGCGCGGTGGCGGCCGCGAACCCGTCGCCCAGGGAAGTCGGCAGCTTCGCCACCCGCCGGGCTATCGCCTCGTCTGGCGAGTGGACTCGAACGCCCCAGGCCCGCAGCAAGGCGACGGGATCGACCCCGCTCACGCGCGAGAGATGCGCGGTGTGAAGAAGCACCTCCGCCAGATTCACCGCCGAGATCACGAGCGCGGTCTCACCCCCCCGACACGCCACGAACAGCCGCTCCAGCTTCGCGAACGAGCGATGACGCCTCTGCATCCAGCCAATCACGACGCCGGCATCGACGACCCCGAGGTTCACCCCCGAACGCCTTCCCGAGCGCGCTCCTGGCGCCGGCGAAGATGAAGCTCCTCGACGAGATCACGCCGCGACTTCGCGGCCGCGGCCTGGATGCGCCGGAGCATCTCTTCCGCGTCCGCTGCGTGCTCTCCCACGGGAACGAAGACGACCTCGCTCCCCTTACCGGCCCGCACAGCGAGAGGTTGGCCGGCCCGGAGACCGAGCTTGCGGCGCAGCGCGGCCGGGATGACGATCTGGCCTCTGGAGCTCACCCGGACCACTGAGGATTGGCGTGGCATGAAGTAAGACTAACTCGTCTTACTCGGTCATGCAACGGGCGGTATCATCGCAGGCGGCCGCGGACCGTGAAGACGGTCACGGCGCACAGGAAGCCCCCGGCCCGGTCGGCGTCCTCGAGGGAGGCGAGCCACCGTGCGGCCTCGGCGGCCGACACCACGCCCGCCGTCGCCGCGGCCTCGGCCTTGTCCCGAAGCTTCAGCACCGAGTCGTCGAGCTCGCTGACGGTGACCGCGGTCGGGAACACCTCGACCGCGCCCAGGCCCCCGCCCTGGAAGAGCTGGGGCAGCCGCCGGCCGATGGCGCCGCTCGGCATGCGGTCACAGTGGTAGCTCAGGATGCGCCGCGTCAGGGCCCGGTCGGGCGCCTCGACGATGAGCGTGTCGTAGTCGACATCGCTGACGACGATCCGAGCGCCGGAGCGCGCCACCCGGATCATCTCGGCCAGGGCCTTGGCCGGATCGTCCAGGTGGTGGAAGACCTTGTCGGCCCGGCAGGCGTCGAACGAGGCCGCCTCGAACGGAAGACGATAGGCGTCGCCTACCCGGAAGTCGACGGGCCGGGGGACACCGAGGGACCGCCGCCGCGCCTCGGCGATCTTCTCCTCGCCGACGTCGACCCCGATCACCGCGACACCCGGGACCCGGCGCGCGATCTCCAGCGCGTCCTCTCCGGTGCCGCAGCCCACGTCGAGGACGTGGTCACCTTCGACGAGCTCGAGCCGCTCGAAGCTCGACGCCTTGTAGCCCTGCCAGGCCTCCGCCGGCGGCGTCCGGCCCATCAGAAGACCTTCGGATCAGCAGCGCGACCGGGTCCGGCGATGGAACCGGGCCGAGACCCGAGCAGCCCTAGGACGCAGGAAGGAGGCGGCCCGAGGCGTATGCCGCATACGTTGAGGCCCGCCGACGACCGAGGACGACGGGCTGCGACGGGTATCGGCCCGGGCCGGCCCATCAGAAGACCAGGGGCTCCTTGTGCTCCCCCCACACCTCGCGCAGCGCGCCCGCCATCTCTCCCAGCGTCGCGTAGGCCCGTACCGCCTCCAGGATCGCCGGCATCAGGTTCTCCGTGCCCCGCGCGCCGTCGCGAAGGCGCGCCAGGGCCCGCCCGACCGCGGCGCCGTCGCGCTCGCGCCGGAGGCGGACGAGCTTCCCGACCTGGGCCTCGCCCACCCTGGGGTCGAACGCGTAGAGCTCCAGGCTCCGGGAGGCCTCCGGCTCGGCGTCCGGCGCCACATGGCGGTTCACCGCCACCTTCGGGTACTCGCCGGAGAGCAGTTGCTGCTCGAAGCGGTACGCCTGCCGAGCGACCTCGGCCTGGAGGGCCCCCGACTTCACCGCCTCGATCACGCCCCCCATCCGGTCGACCGTCGCCATCTCCTCGCGGATCTTCCCCTCCATCTCGTTGGTGAGCGCCTCGACGAAGTAGGACCCGGCCAGAGGGTCCACGGTGTCGGCCACACCCGTCTCCTCCGCGCAGATCTGCATCGTGCGGAGGGCGAGGAGCTGGGCCTTCGGCGAGGGAATCGTGTAAGCCTCGTCGTAGGTGGGCAGCGCCATCGTCTGGGCGCCCGAGAGCGCGGCCGCCAGCGCGAGGTAGGCGCCGCGCACGATGTTGTTCTCCGGCTCCTGGACCGTGAAGGCGGAGCCTCCGCCTCCGATGAGCGAGCGGAACATCATCGACCGCGGATTCTTCGCCCCGAATCGCTCCTTCATCAGCCGGGCGTAGAGCCGGCGCCCCGCGCGGAACTTGGCCACCTCCTCGAAGAGGCGGCCCCAGCAGGTGAAGTTGAAGCTCAGGCGCGGGGCGAAGTCGTCGACGGCGAGGCCCCGCCGGATGAGGAGGTCCGTGTAGGCGGCCACCATGGCGAGGCCGTAGGCCATCTCCTGGGCCGGCGTGCAGCCCGCCTCCCGGATGTGGTAGCCGCAGACCGAGATGGGGTTCACCTTGGGGGCGTGCCGCGCGCAGAATTCCGCGATGTCACAGACGAGTCGGAGCGACGGATCCACGGGATAGACCCACGTCCCGCGGGCCACGAACTCCTTGAGGATGTCGTTCTGGGGGGTGGTGACGACCCGGTCCCAGGCGACCCCCTGCTTCTCGGCGACCACCAGAAACATCGCCTGGATGAAGGCCGCCATGGAGTTGATCGTGAAGGAGATCGAGACCCCGTCGGCCGGGATGCCGTCGAAGGCCTCCTCCATGTCGAGGAGGGAGTCCACGGCCATTCCCACGCGCCCGACCTCCCCCTCGGCCCGCGGGTCGTCGGAGTCGAGGCCGAGCTGGGTCGGGAGGTCGAAGGCGACGTTCAAGGCGTCCTGGCCGCGGGCCATCAGGTACTTGAAGCGCGCATTGGTCTCACGCGGGGTCCCGAAGCCGATGTACTGGCGCATCGTCCAGACGCGCGCCCGGTACATGTGGGGATGGATGCCCCGGGTGAACGGATACTGGCCGGGTTCGCCCAGGTCGCGCGCGTGGTCGAACCCGGCGAGCTCGGCCGGTCCGTAGACGGGTCTGATCGGAATCCCATCGAGGTAGGTCACGTCGCGGATCCTGGTCTCGCTTCGCTTCGGTGGCTGCTCAGCCATCACCGCGCTCCTCGCTCGAACGACTTGAAGAAGGCGACGATCTCGGGCAGCGGCGTCCCCATCGGGAACACGCGCCGGACACCCAGGGCGGCGAGCGCCTCCGCATCCTTGGCGGGAATCGTCCCGCCGACCACCACGGCGACATCGCCGGCACCGGCGGCGTCGAGGCGCTCCAGGACCTTCTCCGTCAGCGTCAGGTGAGCCCCGGAGAGGATCGACAGGCCGATCACGTCCACATCCTCCTGGATCGCCTCGGCCACGACCTCCTCCGGGGTCCGCTTGAGCCCGGAGTAGAGTACCTCGAGTCCCGCATCCCGGAGGGCGTGGGCCACGACCTTGGCCCCGCGGTCGTGACCGTCCAGCCCGGGCTTGGCGACCAGGACCTTGAGGGGCCGATCCGTCACGGCGCTGACTTCACCGGCGTGAAGGCCGGCAGGTAGCGGGGCTTCCCCTGCGGGTCGTCGGCGACGCGGAGCCGGGTGAAGTGGACGGGCATGCCGATGGTGACGCGCGCCGGGTCTGCCACCTCGACGAGCGGGGCGAAGATCCGGAGGCCGGCCACCTCGACGATGGCAAAGACCAGCGGTCGGGGAAATCCCGCCGGCACCCCGGTCTCCTGGACCGTGAACCCGTGGATGCGGCCCTCGTGCGGCAGGTCGATCCAGTCGTAGGCCTCGCCCGTGCAATCGGGGCAGAACCCCCGCGGTGGCCAGTCGATGCGCCCGCAGCCGCGGCAGCGCGTCGTCGTCAGCCGCTCGACGGCCAGGTAAGCGTAGAACTCGTGGAGCTTGTTGAACTCGGGTGACTGGAGCGGGAACGGGTCGACCGCGCGGAGATAGAGGGCGGCGCCGCCCGCGGGCTTCTCGTCCTGTCCCACGGCGTCAGGTCAGTCCAGGAGCCCGATCGCGCGGTAGCGCGGCTCGACCCGCTGGGAGAGGAGCCCGAGCCGCTGGAGCCGCGGAATCAGGACCGCGGTGAAGAGCAGGCGGCCGGCTCCAGTCGATGGCGGTCGAGGCGTTCCACTGGTTCTTCTTGGCGGTCTCGTAGAGGGACTCGAGCTCGTGGTGGGTGGGCTCGTAGTCGAAGTCCCACAGCGTGTCGAGCCGGTAGGAGAGCCGCCGGGCCAGCGTCGCATCAACCGTCGTCATGGATCACCTCGCGCCGCCGCATCCGCGCCTGTCGGGGACAGGAATCCTTCGGGAGTCCTTCAGGCGAGAGTCTACTCTCCCGAGCGGGAGCCAGTCTACTGGCCTCCGGGCCGGGCGATCAGAACGTCAGAGCAGTCCTGAAGACGAGAACCGAGTGCGCGAGAGTGCGCGCGTAGTAGGGCGCGGGGGTCACGTCGCCGACCCGGCCGTCGGGCGAGCGGCCGACGACGACGTAGCGTCCGCTCTCCGGCGGGCGGCCCTCCACCCAGTACACGTCGTCCCCGTCGAGGAGGACCTCGTAGAAGCTGATCGAGTCGGCCGCGATGAGGTCCCCCGTGATCGGCGATGGCCACGAGCCGAAGGGGGCGATCCTGGGCGCCGTCATGACCGGTCGCGCCCGGCGCCCTCCGACCCGTCAGCGTTGGGCGGTAAGGGTAGGCCGCGGACGAAGGCTTCCTGAGCCACCCCGCGCATGGCGTCCTGGTAATAGATCCGGCGGATCTCCTCTACGGCGTCCCCGGGGTGGCCGCACGCCTTGAGCACGGAGGCCAGGAAGACCGCCGTTCGCCCCTGGCCGGCGTTGCAGTGGACGAGGACGCCCTGTCCACGGGCGAGCCGGGCCCGCACCTCGGCGACCAGCTCGCAGAACGCCGGCGCGTCGCCCGGCGCCCCGAAGTCCGGGATCGGGAAGTGGAGCGACTCGAGGCCGTGCCGGCGGAGCGCGTCGAGGAAGCCGGGGCAGATCCGGGTCAGCTCCTCGTCCTCCATCAGGGTGACGACGACGTCGACGCCATGACCCGCCCACTCCCGCACCGCCGCCTCGATCTGGCGGGGCGTCACCGGCGCGTCGGGATAGCCGGGTCGGCTCGCCCCCCACAGGCGCCCGCCGGCGGGAATCCGGGGGTGGGCGACGGGCCTCATGCCGCCTCGCCCGCGTGTCTGTCCCGCGTCACAGGCCTCGGCCGGAGTCTATGGGGACGCTGGACTGACCGCGGGCGATCAGTTGCCTGGCGCCGGCGTTCAAGAATTCGACGCTGACCGGCTCTCCGCTCCTGGCGTAGCTGACAATCACGCCCCCGGGCTCTTCGACGGCGTCGACGGGTGGGTCCTCTCGGAGGACCAACACGAGAACATCGGCCTCAGGGTCGTACCGCATCCTCATCCTGTTGTTCCCTCCAGTACTTCTCGATTCTGCTGGTCCAGTATACGGTGAGGACTCTCCTGCCGTCTTTCTCCGACACGAACGGCACGCGGATCAAACCCGGTCCCCGTCTCGCCCGGGCTACCAGGACGTCGCCGTCTCCGGGAGTGATCTGCTCGGGCCGGGCGAGCAGCTGCTCTATCTCGTCACGTGTGATACCCAGTACTCTCTCCCACTGCCTCTGGCGATCCTCCGCGTGCTTGATCCAGACGATCCTCACCACGTCACGTGGCGAATTCACCAAGAGGCGACCACGGAAGCGCTGACCCTCATGCGGCCTCGCTCCCGTAGATCACCACGACATGCTCGCCCATCCCCGAGTTGTTGTGAGTGAGCCCGATCCGCGCCTCCGGCACCTGGCGGGCCCCCGCCTCGCCGCGGAGCTGCCAGAAGATCTCGGCGGCCTGAGCGGTGCCGGTGGCCCCCAGCGGGTGGCCACAGCCGATGAGGCCGCCGCGCGGGTTCACCACCACCTGGCCGCCGTAGTCCGAGAGCCCCTTCTCGACGAACGTCCCGCCTTCGCCCTTCGCGCAGAATCCGAGCTCCTCGTAGGCGATGATCTCGGCGATCGAGAAGCAGTCGTGGACCTCGGCCACGTCGACGTCGCCGGGCTGGATGCCGGCCATGTCGTAGGCGTGCTCACCCGCGCGCTTCAGCGCCGGCCAGTGGGCGTAGTCCGCGTGCAGCGAAGAGAGCATGAAGCCGTCGAGCGCCTGGCCCGTGCCGCGGATCCACACGGGCTTGTCCGTGAGGTCCCGGGCGCGCTCCTCACTGGCGAGGATGACGGCGGCCGCGCCGTCGGTGATCGGCGAGCACATGAAGAGCCGGAACGGGGTCGAGATCATCCGCGAGCACAGGACCTGGTCGAGGGTGGCGCCCTTCTGGAAGTGCGCGTAGGGGTTCTTGGTAGCGTGGTTGTGGTTCTTGACGCTCACCATCGCCATCTGGGCTTCGGTCGTCCCGTATTTCGTCATGTGGGCCTGGGCGGCCAGGGCGAAGCACGGCGGCGCCGTGAGGCCGTGGGCCGCCTCCCACTCCCGGTCCACCCCGGTCCCCATGTTCAGGATCGCCTCCTCGCCCCCCGGTGTGTTGAGCTTCTCCACGCCGAGGACCATGACGAGGTCGGCCAGTCCGGCCGCGATGAAGGCGTAGGCGTAGCGGATCCCCACCGTGCCTGACGCGCACATGTGCTCGGTCCGCGCGGACAGCCGGTCCGGCTTGATCCCGAGCGCCTCGGCCGCCAGGGAGGAGATGTGGCTCTGGAAGGCGGTCCGCTCCGGCATGACCGAGCCGACGACCAGGCCCTGCACATCGGCCGGCTTGATGGCTGGCACCGAGTCGAAGCACGCCTTGCCGGCTTCCCAGATCAGGTCGCGGAAGGTCGCCTTCCGCACCCCGAACTTCGACACTCCCGCCCCGACCACCGCTACCTTCCGCATGCTCGTTGCTCCCTTCCGGCTACCCGGGTCTCGCCGGGGTCTCATTGTCTCAGGGTGAGCCGAGGGTGGGCGGCCGGTCGAGGTCGCGCCCGATCACGACGCGCAGGATCTCGCTGGTCCCGCCACCCCACAGAAGGAACCGGGCATCCCGGAAGTAGCGCTCGATCGGGTACTCCTTGGCGAACGAGTACGACGCGAAGATCCGCGAGGCCTCGTCACAGATCCGGTTGGCGGCCTCGGAGGCGAAGAGCTTGGTCATGGCCGCCTCGCGGGTCACCGGGAGGCCGTGGTCCAGGCACCAGGCCGCGTGATAGACGAGGAGCGTCGCCGCGTGGAGCTGGGTCAGCATGTCGGCCAGCTTGAAGGCGATCGCCTGGTGCTCGCCGATCGGCTTGCCGAATGCGACGCGCTCCCGCGAGTACCGGAGGGCGGCGTCGTAGGCGGCGCGGGCGAGGCCCACCGAGAGGGCGCCTGTCATGACGCGGATCTCGGACAGGATCGTCCCCACCTTCTCGACGCCGCCCGTCTCTCCGCCGAGGAGGTGGCCGTCGGGGACGACGACCCCGTCGAGGATGATCTCGCCCGTCTCGGAGGCGCGGACGCCGAGCTTGTCGATCTTCTTGCCGAGCGTCACCCCGGGGAACTGCCGGTCCACCAGGAACAGCGCGATGTGCTTCATGCCCCGCTCCGGTGAGGTCTTGGCGCAGACGGTCAGCATGTCGGCGACCGGGGCGTTGGTCACCCAGGTCTTGGCGCCCGTGAGGCGCCAGCCGTCCGGCACCCGCTCGGCCAGGGTCGTGATGCTGGCCACGTCGGAGCCGGCGTTGGGCTCGGTGAGGGCGAAGGTCGCGACCTTTTCGCCGCGGAGGGCGGGGGCCAGGTAGCGCTGGCGGAGCTCATCGCTCCCGTACTTGAAGACGAAGTAGGTCCCCATGAGGCCCTGCATGGCGGCCAGGGCGGCCAGCGACAGGGACCCCCGCGCCATCTCCTCGGCGAAGAGGCAATACGTCACCATGTCCGCCTCGGCGCCGCCGTAGGCCTCGGGATAGCGGAGGGCGAGGTAGCCCTGCTCGCCGAGCTTCCGGAAGAGCGCCCGGGGGAACTCCCCGGCCTCGTCGAGCCGGTCGGCCACCGGGACCACCTCGGTGTCGACGAAGCGGGCGACGGCCTTGCGGAAGGCCTCCTGCTCCTCGGTCAGCCTGAAGTCCACCGGGTCTGCCTCAACCCCTTCTCCTCTCCCCCTCCGGGGGAGAGGCAGGGTGAGGGGGGGCGGGAGTCTCGGGTCACGCGGTAACCTTGGGCAGACCGGACAGGGCCTCCTTGACCTTCTCTACCGGGTACTCGAAGTCCTCGAGCTTCCCCGCCATGTAGCGCTCGTAGGCCGAGAGGTCGAAGTAGCCGTGACCGCAGAAGTTGAAGGCGATGACCTTCCGCTGGCCGGCCTGCTTACAGCGAAGCGCCTCGTCGATGACGACCCGGATGGCGTGGGCTGCCTCGGGGGCGGGCAAGAACCCCTCTGTCTTGGCGAACGTCAGCGCGGCCTCGAAGGTCGGGTTCTGGTGGACGGCCACCGCCTCGATGACCTTCGCGTCGTAGAGAGCACACACCAGCGGCGCCATCCCGTGATACCGGAGCCCGCCGGCGTGGATCGGGGCCGGGATGAACGAGTGGCCCAGCGTGTACATCTTGACCAGCGGGGTCATCTGCCCGGTGTCGCCGAAGTCATAGACGTACTCGCCCTTGGTGAGGCTCGGGCAGGCCTGGGGCTCCACGGCGATCACGCGGAGGTCGCCGCGCTTCCCGCCGAGCTTCTCCTGGAGGAAGGGGAACGTGAAGCCCGCGAAGTTCGACCCGCCGCCGATGCAGCCGATGAGGACATCCGGCCGGTCGCCGGCCATCTCGAGCTGCTTCTGGGCCTCGAGACCGATGACGGTCTGGTGCGTGAGGACGTGGTTCAACACCGAGCCGAGCGAGTACTTGGTGTCCTCGCGCTGGGCGGCCTCCTCCACCGCCTCCGAGATGGCCATGCCGAGGCTGCCCGGCGACTGCGGATCCTTGGCCAGCATCTCCCGGCCGGCGTGGGTGTCGGTGGAGGGGCTCGGCAGAACCTTGGCCCCCCACGACTCCATCATGATGCGCCGGTAGGGCTTCTGCTCGTAGGAGACGCGGACCATGTAGACCTTGCACTCGAGCCCGAAAGCCTGGCTGGCGAAGGCCAGCGCCGAGCCCCACTGACCGGCGCCCGTCTCGGTCGTGAGTCGCCGGACGCCCTCCTGCTTGTTGTAGTAGGCCTGGGCGACGGCGGTGTTCGGCTTGTGGCTCCCGGCCGGCGAGACGCCTTCCCACTTGTAGTAGATGCGGGCCGGGGTATCGAGCGCCTTCTCGAGCCGGTGGGCGCGGTAGAGCGGGGTCGGCCGCCACTGGCGCCACACGTCCCGGACCGGCTCCGGGATCTCGATCCAGCGCTCCTGGCTCACCTCCTGCTTGATCAGCTCCATCGGGAAGAGCGGAGCCAGATCCGCGGGCCCGATGGGCTGGAGCGTCCCCGGGTGGATGACCGGGGGGAGCGGCTCCCGGAGGTCGGCCTGGATGTTGTACCAGCGGGTCGGCAGGTCCTTCTCGTCCAGCACGAACTTCGTCTGCGCCACGGCTGGCCTCCTATGCGGGGGACGGAGTCCGATGGTCGGCGACGACGGGTCGGCGATGCGCGGGGTTACGACGGTGCACCACGGGTGTGAGTGCACTGTAGCCCCCGCCGCCGTCGAATGTCAACCGCGCCGCGGACTTGGCCGACGCCCCCTACCTCGCGCCTTGCGTGGCGGCGGGATGCAAAACGTCGAGAGCCCAGGCCAGGTCCAGCCGTTCCCCGAGCCAGGTCGGGCACGCCGTCCACGCGTGGAGTTGGAGCCCGAGTGCGTGGTTCTGCGCCCGGAGAGCTTCGACCGGATCGGCGGGCGCCGGCGCCGGGGGCGGCACGTCGGGGAGTGCCCGCCTGTCCGGCCGCCGGAACGCGAGCGCGCCGTCCGGCTCCCGCTCGACTTGGTAGCCCTCTTCGTGGACCACGCGGTGGTGCCGGCGACAGAGCAGGACGAGGTTGGAGAGCGTGGTCGGACCGCCTTGAGCCCAGTGGCGGATGTGCGCGCCTCCGGGCGTCGCGGGGCTGGGGCCCCGCCGCCCGGGGCGCGAGACCCCGACGTGATGCCCCTGGCCGAACCGGACCCCGCAGCCCGGGAATCGGCAGCCCCGATCCCGGTGCTGGAGCGCGCGCCGTAGCGCCGGGGGGATCGTCCGCGTCCGGGCCCCGATCTCCAGGAGGCGCCCGTCCCCGTCGTGCCGCATCATCACCCGGCTCGCGTCGCACGCCAGGCGTCGCGACGTCTCCGCGGGAACGCGCGTCCCGCCCGCGAGGACGGACTGCCCGGGCTGATCGGGGTCGGCCAGCACCGGCGCGTCGACGTGGACCACCACCTGGTACCGCTCGCCCGGTCCGCCGGGATCCAGACGGTGATGCAAGGCGGTCTCCGCGAGCAGCGCCAGCGCGTCCGCCTGCTGCTGGGCCCTGGTGGGCGTGTCGGCGGACGCGTCCGTCGGTGAGGTGGCGGTCTCCTCGCGACGCCTCTGCTGGTACAGCGTCTCGCGGGCCGCGGCCAAGGCCTGCAGGAGGAGGGCGCCCACTTCCGGCGCCAGCCGCCCGCGGACCACTACCGTGCCGTCTGCGTCCTCGTAGACGTGAAGCGCGCGGCTCGCGTGCCGGCGCGCGCTCTCCTTCGCCTCAGCCTGCCGGTCCACTCGGCGCCAGCCCCGCACGATCCGCTCGACCTGGGCGGCCGTGCCGCCCCGCCCCACGCCCAGCAGTCGCTCCTCGGTCTCAGGCGTGGCGACGCGCGTCAGAGCCCGGACCTTGGCGTACGAGAGTTCCCCGCGCGCGAGGGCCTGGGCCAGGAGCGGCAGCGTCCCCAGGGCGCGCGCCACCCGCACGCGTTCCCGGGCCGCCCCCGGGGCCAGGCCCACTCGCCAGCTCAGCCAGTCGGCGCAGGAGCGGAACCCGATATTCCAGCCCCCGCGCGCGTCGAACTCGCGGATCAGGTCAAGGAGGCGAGCGCCGGCGGCCTCGAGGTGCGCCGACAGCTCGGCGATCTGGTCGCCGAGCCGCTCCAGCTCCACGACGCGCTCCGGGGCAACGGCGATGATGGGCGTGTGCATGTCCATGGCGGTCTCCCTTGGAGCCACACTACACCCGCCTTTTCGAGCCGCCTGGGAGCGTCCAGGAGCGGCGATCCCGTGACGAGGCGATGGTTTTTCACTGCCGTCGCGCTCCGCGGCCCATCACCGGCCCCGCACGGGCCGCTGGGAGGGCATCGGGAGCATACCGCCGACACGCGCCGCGGCCCCTCGGACGAAGCTGTCAAGTAAAAAGTGCTGCCCATACGAAAGCCGGAAGAGCCTTCTATCCATCAGCCGGGGTCTTCGGCAGGGCGTGCCCTCACGCGCTGCGGGGCGTGCGCCGGCCCCTGGAATCC
>DASYQW010000043.1 GCA_036005065.1 Candidatus Methylomirabilota bacterium
CCAGCCGATACCCGGCTGAACCTGCTCTTCACGGGACTCGTGTCATTCATGCGCGTACCGAGCTGCTCCGACCTCTCGGCGCTCGACGCCGACATCGCGATCCTCGGCGCCCCGAGCGACGAGGGCTCGCCCTGGAAGCCCGGCGCGCGCTTCGCTCCCCGGAAGATCCGGGAGCTGTCGGTCAAGTACGCGGGGTAAGGCCCGACCCAGAACCAGCTCGGCTACTACGACATCGAGGAGGACCGGCGGTACCTCGAGTACGAGCGGCGGCACCGCCGGATCGTGGATTGCGGGGACTCCGACATCATCTACACCAACGTGAAGAAGACGTTCGAGAACATCACCCGCGACGTCAAGCGGATCCTCAAGGCCGGGGCCTTCCCGGTGGTCATCGGCGGCGACCACGCGGTGACCTATCCGGTCGTCCGCGCCTACGACGAGCGGCTCAACGTCGTCCACTTCGACGCCCACCTGGACTACCGCCCCTTCGTCCACGGCGTGCAGTGGGCCAACGGCAACCCGATCCGCAACGTCTCGCAGCTCAAGACCGTCCACCACATCGTCCAGGTCGGGATCCGGAGCCTGCGGACGAGCCAGTCCGACGTGAAGGACTCGCGGGCGCGCGGCAACGACGTTGTGACCATCCCGGAGTTCCGCCGGCGGGGCCACCAGGCGATCGTCGACCGGTTGCCGAAGAGCGAGCCGGTCTACGTGTCGATCGACATCGACGTCCTCGACCTGCCGCTGGTGCCGGGCTGCGCCTCGTCCGAGGTGAACGGGCTCAGCTACGAGGAGCTGCGCCAGACGCTGTTCGCCATCGCGCGGAGCCGGGAAGTCATCGGGTTCGATCTGGTCGAGGTGAACCCGATGCTCGACGTCGCCTCCGACAACATCTCGCTGATCGCGGCCCAGCTCATCATCGAGTTCCTGGCGCGGATCGTCGAGCACCCCGGCTACCGCAAGCGCCACCCGATGCGGGCCGCCACCGCCCTGCCCGAAAACGGCCGCGGGCGCGCCGCGACGGCAGCGGCGCCGACCGACGGCGGGCGTCCCCGAGCGGCGGCGGCCCGGCTCGCCCGCTCGGCCCGGTCGCGACGTTGACGGGACGCTAGCCTCTTACAGATTCCCTGGTCGCAGGCGCAAAGGAATTGCCGATTGGGGTTAGCAGTGGCAACGTGGCGCCAGATCGTGCTAAAGTCCGGCCCCGAAGGGCGGCTGTGAGCCGGGTCAACCTGAAACTCATGGGCGGATTCGAGGCGCAGGCGGACCCGGGAGGGGTGCTCACCATTCCCACCCGGAAGGCGCAAGCGCTGCTGGCTTACCTCGCGCTCACGCCCGGTCAAAGCCATCCCCGGGACAAGCTGGCGGCGCTTCTCTGGCCCGACGTCCCACCAGGGGCCGCCCGCGCTGACCTCCGCCAGACCCTCTTCGTCCTCCGAAAGGCGCTCGGCAGCGACCCGCTCGTCGTGACGGGCGACGCGATCACGCTGCCGGCGGACGCCGTCCACACCGACGCGACGGCGTTCGAGCGAGCGGTCGCCGCGGGGACGCCGCCGGCGCTCGATGAGGCGGCCGGCCTCTACCGGGGCGACTTCCTGGCCGGAGTCAGCGTCGAGGCGTCGCCTTTCGAGGACTGGCTCATGAGCGAGCGCGAGCGCCTCCGTGAGCTCGCCCTCGAGGCGCTGGCCAAGCTCCTGGCTGGCCAGCGGACAGCGGGGGCGCTGGAGGCCGCCATCCACACGGCCCTCACGCTGCTCGGACTGGATCCCCTACAAGAGCCGGTCCACCGAACGCTGATGCGGCTCTATGCGGAGGTTGGGCGCCGCGGGGCCGCGCTCCGGCAGTACCAGGCGTGCGTGGCCGGGCTCCAGCGAGAGCTCGGCGTCGACCCGGAGGCGGAGACGCAGCAGCTCTACCAGGAGATCCTGCGCCAGCGGCCCGCGCTGCCAGCGGCCGCGCTGCGCGCCCCATCGCCGCCGAGCCGGGAGCCGGCCGGCCCACCGGCCGGCGCGCCTGCCTTCGAAACCGCGCTGATCGGGCGGAACCGCGAGCTGGTCCAGCTGCGCCAGGCGGTGGAGAACGCCGGACGCCAAGCGGGCACGGTGATCGCGGTCCTCGGGGAGGCGGGAATCGGCAAGAGCCGGCTCCTTGGTGAGCTGGCGGCGGCCGCGCTGGCGCACGACGCCCACGTGCTACTCGGCCGCTGCCACGCGACCGAGCAGATCCTGCCCCTGGCGCCGTGGGCCGAGGCGCTCCGGCAGGCCGGCATCCCGGATGACGCCGAGGTGGCCGCGGGGCTGGGTCCGGTCTGGCGCGCCGAGCTGGCCCGGCTCCTGCCCGAGCTGGCGGCCGCCGGGTCACCGATGACCACCGACCCCGCCGATCCCCTCCGGCTCTTCGAGGCCGTGACCTGGCTGCTCGCGGAGCTCGGCGGGCGGCGCCTCGTGGTCGTGCTTCTGGAGGACCTGCACTGGGCTGACGAGATGACGGTACGCCTCCTCGCCTTCGTCGGACGCCGATGTCAGGGGAGGCGGGTGCTGATCGCGGTGACGGTCCGGGCGGACGAGCCGCCGGCGACGCCGATGCTGCAGCAGGCGTTCGACGAGCTGAAAGCCGAGGGGCGGCTCCTCGAGCTCTCGCTCGCCCCGCTGTCGGAGTCGGACACGACGGTCCTCGTGGCGGCGCTGGCCCGAACGGGCCTGGAGGCGGCCGCTGTCGCCCGGCTCGGCCAGCAGGTGTGGGCGGCGAGTCATGGTAATCCGTTCATGGTGGTGGAGTCGATGGGGACGCTCCGCGAAGCGGGGACGGCGGGGCCGCGGCTGTCGGACCGCGCCCGAGAGGTGATCGCCGGGCGTCTCGGACTGCTGGCGCCGGGGCCCCGCGCGCTGGTCGACGTGGCGGCCGTCATCGGGCGCGAGTTCGACTTCGCCCTGCTGCACCGGGCCTCCGGGCTGGCCGAGCGCGACGTCGCCGAGGCCGCCGAGCAGCTCGTGCGCCGGCGGGTGCTCCACGAGGTGGGTGAGCGCTTCGACCTGAGGCACGACCAGATCCGCGAGGTGGCGTACGACGCCATCCTCCCGCCGCGCCGCCGCCTCCTCCACCGGCAGGTCGCGGAAGCGATCGAGGCGCTGTACGCGGACGATCTCGCCCCGCACGCGGCCGCGCTGGCCCGACACTACGCCGAGGTCGAGCGGTGGGACCGCGCAGTGAGCTACCTCCGCGAGACGGTCGCGCAGGCGGTGACCCGCGGCGCGTTCCGGCAGGCGGCCGCCACGCTCGACCAGGCGCTCGCGACCCTGGCCCGCCTGCCGGACCGGCGGGACGTGCGGGAGCTGGCCGTGGACCTCCGCTTCGATCTCCGCAACGCGCTCTTCTCCCTCGGCGAGCCGGAGCGGATCTTTGCGTGCCTGCGCGAGGCGGTGACGCTCGCCGACGGCCTCGACGACTCCCGTCGCCTCGCGCGCGCGCTGGCCCATCTCACGCCAGCGTTCCGGCTGGCGGGTCAGTATGAGCGGGCGTTCGAACACGGCCGCCGGGCTTTCGACCTGGCCGTCGCGGTCGGGGACCTCGGGCTCCAGGCGGTGGCCCGGCTCTATCTCGGCCACACGTACCAGTCGGTGGGCGACTATCGGAGCGGGCGAGCGGCGCTGGAGCAAAACGTGACCGTGCTCGCAGGGCCGCGGGTCCGGGAGCGCTTCGGCCAGCCTGGCTTCCCCGCCATGACCAGCCGGGCGGTGCTGGCTCGCTGCCTCGCCGAGCTGGGGGAGTTCAGCGACGCGGCCATCCACGCCGCGGAAGCGCTGAGATTCGCCGACGAGGTCGCGCTGCCGTTCGTCCGCATGATCACCTGGAGCTTCGTCATCCTGCTCTACGTTCGCCGGGGCGACCTGACGTCCGCGGCAGCCCTGGCCGAGCGGGGTCGCGTGCTCGGCGGCCGAGAGGACCTCCGAGCGTTCTGGCCGTGGCTCGCCGCGGGAGCGGGCTATGCCCACGCCCTCGCCGGGCGACTCGCCGAGGGCCGGGCTCTGCTGGAGGATGCTCTGGCCGAGAGCGACGCCCTGGGGATGGTCAGCATGCGCGCTCAGACGCTCGGCTGGCTGGGTGAGGCGCGCCTGCTGGCCGGCGCCGGGGACGAGGCGCGGCGCCACGGGGAGGAGGCGCTCGAGCTGGCCGTGGCACTCGGAGAGCGCGGGAACGCGGCCTGGGCCCATCGGCTCCTGGGCGAGGTAGCCTCCGCCGATCGGGACGCCATCAAGGCGGAGGCCGCCGTGGCGCACTTCCAGGCGGCGCTGACTGGCGCCACCGAGCTGGGCATGCGCCCGCTGGCCGCGCATGCGCGGCTCGGCTTGGGCCGCCTCTGTCGCCGCCTCGGCCACCCCGAGGCGCGCGGGCACCTCGAAGCGGCCGTCGGTGAGTTGCGGGCCCTGGAGATGACCCTCTGGCTGCCGGACGCCACGGCCGAGCTCGCCGATCTCGGCAGAGGGCGTCGCGCGGGCCTTGCGCCCTAACTTCTCCTGCCCCATGGGTCGGATCGGCGCCGTCCTCGCGGCGGTGACGCTGGCGCTCGGCTGCCTAGCGCCGCCGCTCGACCTCGCGGCCCAGACCAAGGACGACACGATTGTCTTCGCCGTCCAGTCGGACACGGACACGTGGGATCCCCCCAACACCATCTCGCGCAGCGGGCTCATCCTCGGGTACCACGTCTTCGACCACCTGGCGGTGCGCGACCTGAAGACGCTGAAGGTCGTCCCCAACCTGGCCATCAGCTGGAAGAACCTCGACGACACCACCTGGGAGGTCAAGCTCCGCCCCAACGTGAAGTTCCACGACGGCTCGCGCTTCACCGCCCGCGACGTCAAGGCCACCTTCGAGCGCATCCTCGACCCGGCCAAGAAGCTGAGCGCGCGCGGCAACCACGCCAAGATCAAGAGCGTGGAGGTGGTGGACGACCACACCGTGCGCTTCCACACCGACGGCCCCTATCCGATCTTCGTCGAGCGGTTGACCGCCCAGGTCATGCAGTCCGAGAAGCAGATCAAGGAGAAGGGCCACGACTGGATGCAGGAGCATCCGGTCGGCACCGGCCCCTACAAGCTGGTGAGCTGGAGTCGCAAACGGGAGCACCTGCTGGTCCGCAACGACGAGTACTGGGGGCCCAAGCCCTTCTTCAAGCACGTCCGGGTGCGGATCATCCCCGAGCAGGCGACCCAGATCGCCGAGCTGATGGCCGGCGGCGTGGACGTCATCAAGGCGGTGCCCCCCGACCAGATGGACGTGATCGACAGATCGGGCCAGGCCCGGACCAGCACCTCGCCGATTCTCCGCACCTCTTTCCTCCAGCTCGACCAGGCCGGCCGGGGCGGCGCCAACCCATTCCAGGACCGGCGGGTGCGTCTGGCCGCCAACCTGGCCGTTGACCTGGATGCCATCGTTCAGCATGTGCTGAACGGGCTCGCCGATCGAGTCGGGACCGTGATCAGCCCCATGGCCTTCGGCTTCGATCCGGCCGTGAAGCCGCACCGGCAGGACCTCGGGCGGGCGAGGAAGCTCCTGGCCGAGGCGGGCTTCCCCAGCGGTCTCGACGTCCGGTTCATGACCGGCCCGCCGGTCGTCGAGCCCGCGATCCAGCAGACGAACGACGCGATCGTCGCGGACCTTGCCAACGTCGGGTTCCGCGTCCGCCAGAACTACATCGGGGACCAGACGGTCGTGACGGCGAGGGTGAAGGACGGCAAGGCCGATCCGATGTTCAACTGGTCGTGGGGCTACTATTCTGTCTTCGACGCCGACGCGATCCTCCACGACATCCTCCGGTGCGGCGAGCCGTACAGCTACTACTGCAATCGGGAGCTGGACGACTTGATCCAGGCCGGCCGCTCGACCCTCGACCTCAAGAAGCGGGCCGAGATCTATGCCAGGGCTCAGCGGCTCCTGTCCGACGACGCTGCCTATCTCTTCAAGTGGGCCTTGCGGGGCGTATGGGGGATCAGCAATCGCATAGACTACCAGGCGCCGGCCGACGAGATCGACCGGATGTATACGGCCACGCTCCGCAAGAAATAGCCGGCAAGGAGGCCACCGACGGCTCGCGCCGCTGCGGCTGGAACAGGCGTCCTCGTCCTCGCGCTGGCGCTCGGTTGCCTGGCGCCTCGCGATCTCGCCGCCCAGACCAAGGAGGACACCGTCGCCTCGCCCAGCCGCGCCATCTCCGTGTCCCGTCCGACCAGGGGCGCCTCGGCCGGCGTGGCGACGCTCGCCGTCGTCGTGGCCACCTGCGCCGGCCGTTGGCGCAGGACCTCGCGGTACAGCTCCTCGGTCTCGCCCTCCGGCTCGACCCCCAGCTCGCGTCGCAGCACGTCGACGCACTCCTGGTACTGGGCGAGGAGCCGCGCCAGCACCTCGAGGGCGAGCTCGCGGAGCCGCTCGCGCTCGCTCATGAGCCAGTCCTCGAAGGGCGGCGCCTCGACGCTGACTCCGGCCAGGAAGTCGCCCCGGTAGAGGCCGGCCGCCGCCTCGAGCGCCGGGGGCGTCCCCGCGGCGGCCGCCCGCTCGAACGCCGCCACGTCGGTCGGCACGGCATCGGCCGGCAGCGTGATCGCGTCGGCCGTGATGGCGAGCGGGTCGCCCACGGCCCCGCCGAGCGCCTTGCGGAGGACGAAGAGGGTCTGGCGGAGGTCGGCGCGGGCCGACCCCGGCGGCGTGTCGGGCCAGAGGAGCGCTGCCAGCTTGTCCCGGGGATGAACCTGCCCCGGGGTGAGGGCGAGGTAGGCCAGCAGGCCCTGCGCCTTCCGGGTGGGGATGGCCAGCATCCCTCCCGGGTCCGCCTGCGCCTCGAATCCCCCCAGGAGCCTCAGCGTGACCCGGCTCACAACCGCCCCTCGGGGGCGGACTTTAGCACGATCTGGCGCCACCTTGCCACCACTAACGCCTCCGCAGACGGTTTGCTAACGCCCCGCCGGCTACAGATGGCGCTGTAGGAACGAAGTGGGGCCATGCCCCGTCCTGGCGCCTTGTTGGGGGAGGAGGAGAGCCATGAGTCGCGATCGCATCGAGAACCGGTGGCGGTACCCATTCGCGTCCCTAGCCGTCGTTGCCGCGCTCGCCTTGGTCGCGGGGGGCTCGGCGGCGACCGGAGCGACGCCGCAGCGGCAGCCGCCTGCGGCTGGCGCGACCCTGACGCGCGCCGCCTATCAGGCGGCGGCCGAGGCCTCGTCGGAGATGCCGGCGCCCCAGCTCTTCGACAGGGTCGAGGATCCGGAGCCGATGCTCGACCATGCACTCCTGGCCAAGACCCTCGCCCTCAGGGTCACGCTCGCCCGCACCCCCGCCGCCCGCTATCAGGCGCTGTTCGAGGCCATGCGCGCGCTCCAGGTCGGCCTCTACACCGGCAAGGGGCAGCCGATCGTCCGCGGCGCCGAGCGAGGGCCGAAAGACTTCTATCTCTACAGCTTCGAGCTCGGCGCGCTGGCCAAAGGCCTGGAGCGGGGGACGACCGTGACGCTCTCGGAGGTCGCCGCGGACCTCACCGCCATTGGCTTTCGTCCCCATGGCCAGCCACTCGGCGCCGAGCGCCTGCGGCAGGTCCTGGTAGCGCTCACCCGCTCGTCGCTCGCGAAGCCGACCGACGCCAAGACGCTCGGCCTGCTGCTCTTGCGGGAGCTGGGCCTCCGTCACAGACCGCCCTACGACATCGCCCAGAACCCCCCCCTGACCGCCGTGCGCCTCGACGCCCTCCAGCGGTGGCTGCTGACCGCCGACATCGCGGGGCCCTTCCTCCACTTGAGGCCGCGCCGCTCGGCCGCCGTGGCATCGGGCCCCGCGGGGCCGTGCGGGTTCCTCGGCGACGCCGAGCTGGAGGCCTGGAAGTACGGGAAGATCGGCAACTTCTTCCTTCCGGTGATCGGCGAGTCCCTGAGGCTCGTGGAGGCCTTGGTCGACCTCGAGCACGCCCTCTTGGTCGGGCTAGTCCTGGACATTCAGGAGACCGTCTTCAGCCGGGAACATCCTGAGACGCATTACGGCCCGCCTGGCCATTACGAGAACGCGGGCAAGCCTCTCATCTTCCAGATTGGAGTGCAGATGATCGCCCGGGCCGCCCAAATTCCCGCAGAGGTCATCGCGTGCGGGCGATTGCTCGGCCTCGAGATTCCGCCGGTCGGTCCAGTCAAGGGGGTTCCCGTCAACTGGCAGTCGCTCTACGGGAGGTACGAATACGAGAGGCTCAAGAAGTACGGAACGATCATCCAGGAGGAGAGGCAGACTAACGAGCGAGGACTCGCCAGCCTGGTCTTGCAGCCGAAGGAGGAGAAGGTCCCGGGCTTCGGTCCCAACTATTTGGAGCGCACCCCGGTGAAGGTGAAGGTCGCCTTCCTCAAGAACCTCGGGAATCTCCTCGCCCACCTGGCGGAAGCGGTCGCGCCGAAAGTCGTCACAATAGAGCACCGCGTCAGTCACCACCAGCCGCGCGGCTTCAAGTTCTCGGGGCTGAAGTGGCGCGTCGAGAGGCCCGATGGGGTGTACGGGCCCAGCTACAGCCAGTACGAGCTGCTCTCCGCCCGGGTGTGCGGGGACGACCCGTTCAACCCAGTGCCAGCTCCGCTCCCGGGGTGGGAGACGCGCATCTACGTGGTGTCGGATTGGCCGATCACAGGTCACCACCGAGAAGAGATCGTCACCGGGAGGTGGCTGCCCGGCCCAGGCGGCGCGACCGAAGGGCATTTCTACGTTATCGACACCCTCGGTGCAGAAGGACACGGCGACTGGGTATCGAACCCTCCGGGCACGCCGCCGCAGGTGCGGCTGGTGATCCGGGTTAACTTCCCAGAAGACCCGCCCCAGGTGTTCGAGCAGGTCACGCTCGCGACCGTCTTCGATGACGAGAGCTGCCCCGGGAACAGAGCCCATGGTGAATGAGGCGGGCAGGGCGAGCCGCCTCGTGAAGATGAAACGAAGCGGCTGCGAGGAAGGAAGTTCGGGCCATGCGCCGTCCTGGCGCATCGTTGGCGGCGGCGATCGCTGTCCAGTGGAGTCGAGAGGAGGGAGACCATGACCGGGTTCCGCCCTCACCCGCTGGCCGGTGTCGGGATCGTCCTGCTGGTGGCCGCCGGCTGCGCCCCGGCACCCATCCGGATCTCGGACGCCGAGATCGCGCGCCTCAAGGGAGAGCCCGAGGTCCGCGTGGTGCGATACGAGCCGGCGAGCCTCCAGGTCACGACGCGCGGGGGCGACGCGGCCCGGCAGCTCGGCCTGGCCGGCCTCGCCTTCGGATCCGCGGCGGACGAGCACAAGGCGAGGCTGGTCGTGAAGGAGCACGGCCTTCAGGATCCCGCGCTCTCGGTCCGCGATCGCCTGGTGGCCGGCCTCACCGGCGAGGTCGGGCTGACGAACGTCCGGATCGTCGAGGAGCCGGCGCCCACCGACGGCGCGGACGAGCTCCGGCGTCGCTTCGGCATGGGCGTCATCCTGGATATCAAGACCATCGTGTGGTGGCTGAACTACAACCTCAACGCGTGGGACGCCTACCGCCTGCTGTACGTTGCACGGGCGCGCCTCGTTCGGCTCGACGGGCCGTCCGTGGTCTGGCAGGCGATCTGCGACCGATCGGTGACCGAGGAGCCGACCGCGAAGCTCGCCGACTTGATGGCCGACGGCGCTCGCTTGCTCAAGCAGCGGACGATCGAGAAGACCGACTGGTGCGCCCGGACCCTGCTGGAGCAGCTCCGGGCTCGCTGAAACTGCCCAACGGGTCGGGAATGGACGAAGAGCTTCCGCCTCTACAGTCCGTAGGAAATGGCCAGGTCGGGAGGGTTCATGGCGAGTGACGAGGAGGGACGGCATCGCGTGATCTTCATCGTCCGCCTGGACCGGGACGCCCTCGGGCGGGTGACCGGCGTGGTCGAGCGGGTGCGGACCGGTGAGAAGGCCCGGGTGGACACGCTGGCGGACGTAGTCCCGGTCCTCACGGCAATGCTGGCCCGCGACGAGCCCGAGCCGGCATGCTGATGGCGGACGACGCCGGATCAAGCGAGGCCGGCGAGCGCGCCCGCCGCCCGGCCCTCCATCGACGGCGCCGGGCCCCAGGGCGTCAGGCCGAGCGCATGTCCAGGCCGGGGCGACGAAAGGCGAAAGGTCGAGTGGGAGGGAGAATGGCCATGCGCGGCTCACGGTCACGGCGGGCCAGAACGACGCTCTTGATCGGCCTGCTTCTCGCCGACCTGGGAGCCTGGCCCGGCGGCGCCCGGGCGGCGCCGCCGACGGCGGAACTTATCAAAGCCTTCGGCTTCTATGACTCGCTGGCCCAGCTCACCAACGTCAACGGCA